>NZ_JBSHCR010000087.1:0-14304 GCF_053615895.1 Isoptericola sp. NPDC055881 | reverse complement strand
GGCTGGAATTCCCCGGGGAATTCCAGCCACTTTCGTACCCACAACGACCGGGGGGGCGGGCGGGTCCTACCCTGGGCCCGTGACCGCCGCCCCCTCGCCCGCGCTCCGCTCCCCCGTGGCCCCGGCCACCACGCCGACGGCCCGGCGCCGCACCACCGCCGAGATCTGGATCGTGCTCGGGCTCAGCCTGGGCCAGAGCGGCGTGTACGCGCTGGTCAACATCATCGCGAGGCTCACCGCCTCGACCCCGCTCGCCGAGCAGTCCGCCACGCTCAACGCCAGCCAGTCCGACCGTTCGCTGCTCGACCTCACCTACCAGCTGCTGGGGATCTTCTTCGCGCTGGTGCCCGTCGCGCTGGCGCTCTACCTGCTGAGTGGACGGGCGTCGGCCACGTGGACGGGCACGCGACGCCGGATCGGCCTCGACTGGGGGCTCGACGGCGCACGGCCGGGGCGCGACGTCGCCTGGGGGTTCGGCCTCGCGGCGGCCATCGGGATCCCGGGGCTGGCGTTCTACGCGCTCGGGCGCGTCCTCGGCATCACCGTCCAGGTGCAGGCCAGCGCCCTGAACGCACTCTGGTGGACGGTGCCCGTGCTCGTCCTCGCCGCCCTGCAGAACGGGCTGCTGGAGGAGGTCGTCGCCGTCGCGTACCTGAACGAGCGCACGCGCGACCTCGGCTGGTCGCGCCTCTGGTTCGTCGTGTGGAGCTCGCTGCTGCGCGGCTCTTACCACCTGTACCAGGGCATCGGGCCGTTCATCGGCAACGTCGTCATGGGCGTCGTGTTCTCGTGGTTCTACACCAGCCGGTGGGGGCGGCACCGCGTGCTGCCGCTCGTGGTGGCGCACACCGTGCTCGACGTCGTCGCGTTCGTCGGCTACGCCCTCCTGCCGGAGGCGTGGAAGGCGGCGCTCGGCCTCTGAGGCCGGCTCAGCCCCGCGGGCCCGCGCCGTTCAGCAGGGTCTCGACGACCCGGGCGGCGAGCGCGTCGGGGTCGGCACCGTCGGCACCGTCGCGCAACGACTCCCCGATGAGGGCGTAGTAGACGCGGCGCACCCAGTCGAGGTCGGCGTCCTGGGCGAGGAGGCCCTCGGCGCGGGCCCGTTCCAGCACGACGACGCAGCGCCGGTCGACCTCCCGCTGGAGCACGGCGGTCTCGCTGTCCGGGTCCGCCGGGAGCCCCAGGGCGAACGCCCAGGCGCCCTTGACCTGGAGCACGTCGGCCGTGATCCGGTGCATCGCCACCAGGGGCGGGGCAGTGTCGGGCCGCCCGTCGTCCACCGCTCGGGCGAGCTGCCGGACCGCGGAGGCCGCGAGGGCGTCGATCAACGCCTGCCGGCTGGCGAACCGCCGGTGGACGGTCGTGCGGGCCACGCCCGCCGCCGCGGCGATCTGCTCCAGGGAAGCAGCCGGATCGTCGACGAGCACCCGCTCCGCGGCCTCGAGGATCGCTCGGACGCTGCGCTCCGCGTCCGCTCGCAGCGGTCGGCCCGCCACCTCACCCATCGCTCCCCCTCCGCGTCAGCTGCACGCGCACACGATACTCGACCGACGCTCAATCAGACTTAACTGCATCACCTCTGTTGCAGTTGATGGTGAAGGCGCTACGCTCACATCCAGTTGTCGTCCGCTGAAGGAGAGACCATGCGCAGCACCGCCCTCATCACAGGAGCGTCGTCCGGACTCGGCGCGGAGTTCGCCGAGCAGCTCGCCGCCCGCGGGCACGACGTCGTCCTGGTGGCCCGGTCCGGCGACCGGCTCGCCGCCGTCGCCGAGCGCGTCGGTGCCGCGCACGGCGTCGCCGCCCACGTGCTGGTCCAGGACCTCGCCGAGCCGGACGCCGCCCGCCGCGTGGCCGCGGAGGTCGCCGCCCGCGGGCTGGAGGTGGACCTGCTGGTCAACAACGCGGGCTTCGGCACCTGCGGCCGCTTCGAGGAGATCGACGGGGCACGCGACCACGACCAGCTGATGGTCAACGTGGTCGCCCTCGTCGACCTCACCCACGAGCTCCTGCCCTGGATGCTGGCCCGCGGCGGCGGCGCGGTCGTCAACGTCGCCTCGAACGCCGGCTTCCAGCCCGACCCGTACTTCGCCGTGTACGGCGCCGCCAAGGCGTTCGTGCTCAGCTTCGGCCTGGCGCTGCGGCAGGAGTACCGGCGGCGCGGCGTCCGCGTCCTCACGCTGTGCCCCGGCCCGGTCGAGACCGCCTTCTTCGACACCATCGGCACCCGCAGGGCCGCCGTCACCGGCGCCATGACCACCCCGGGGCCCGTCGTCCGCGCCGCGCTGCGCGCGCTGGACCGCGACCGCGGCTACGTCGCCCCCGGCCTCGGCAACGCCCTGGCCGCGCACCTGACCCCGCGGCGGCCGCGCGCCCTGGTCGCGGCCCTCGCCGAGCGCGTCACCCGCTCCGTCCTGTCCCCGTCCGGCACCCCGTCCGGCACCCCGTCCGCCGTCCCCGCCGCCGGCACGTCGACGCCGGAGGCCGCCGCGTGAGCGGGGCGGGCACCGCCTCGGCCGGTGCCGCGGCGGCGATGCTCCTGGTCGGCACCTCGACGGCCGTGTCCGCCACGACCGCCGGCTACCCGGTCCTGACCGGGCAGGCGCTGCGCTACGCGCTCGCCGCCGTCATCCTGCTCGCCGTCGTGCACCACCGCCGCCTGCCCCGGGTCCGGCTGACGGCGCGTGACGTGCTGCTGCTGGTCGCGCTCGCCGCCACCGGGCTCGCCGGCTTCAACCTGTGCCTGGTCGAGGCGACCCGGCACGCCGGTCCCGCGATGATCGGCGCCGTCGTCGGCGGGGTGCCCGTCGTCCTGGCCCTCGTGGGCCCGCTGCTGGAGCGTCGACGTCCCGCCGCGCGCACGGTCACGGCCGCCGTCGTGGTCGCGCTCGGCACGGCCGTCGCCGCCGGGCTGGGATCGGGCAGCCTGACCGGCCTGCTGCTGTCCCTGGGCGCGCTCGCCGGGGAGGTCGCCTTCTCCCTGCTCGCCGTCCCCCTGCTGCCCCGGCTCGGCCCCCTGCGCGTCGCCGCCTACCCGGCCGCGCTGGCCGCGCCGCTGCTCCTCGTGGCCGGCCTCGCCCTGGACGGCCCCACCGCGCTGCGCCTGCCCACCCTGGGCGAGGCGGCCGCCTTCGTCTACCTCGGCGCGGTGGTCACCGCGGCCGCCTTCTTCCTCTGGTACGACGCGCTGGGCCGCCTCGGCCCCGACCGCGCGGGCCTCTTCGCCGGGCTCGTGCCGGTCGGCGCGCTGCTCACGACGGTCGCGCTCGGGCTCGGGCACGTCGGGCCCGCGGACGTCGCCGGCGCTCTGCTGGTCGCGGCCGGCGTCGTCGTCGGGCTGCGACAGCGTCCTCGGGCGCCGAAGGCACCCCGGGGCCCGGCCCGTCAGAAGCCGGTCGGCCCGGAGGACATCAGGCCCTGCGAGAGCACGACGAAGCCCGCGACGAACGCGAGGAACACCAGCGCGAACACGATGCGGGCGACGGCCGCGCCGGTGCCGATGCGGGCGCTCTTCGGCCGGCCGCTCCGGGTCGTAGAGCACCCGCACGTCCATGTCGGAGCGGTCCAGCATGCCGACGTCGGAGTACGCGGGCACCGCACCGATGATCATCCACAGACCGACCAGGGCCGTGGCCGCAGGCATACCAGGAACAGGACCCCCACTCAGGCCTGCCGCAGCGCGTGCAGGCCGGCGCGGTGCTCTGCCTGCGCGGCGGGGTCCGGCACCGGCAGCGACGCGAGGAGCTGCTTGGTGTAGTCCTCCCGCGGGTGGCCGAGCACCTGCTCGCCCGTGCCCTCCTCGACCAGGTGCCCGCGGTAGAGCACCGCGATGCGGTCCGCCAGCAGGTCGACGACGGCCAGGTCGTGCGACACGAAGAGGCACGCGAAGCCGAGCTCCTTCTGCAGCTCGGCGAAGAGTTCCAGCACCCGGGCCTGCACGGACACGTCGAGCGCCGACGTCGGCTCGTCCGCGATCAGCAGCTCCGGGTCGAGGGCCAGGCCGCGGGCCAGCGACGCGCGCTGCCGCTGCCCGCCGGACAGCTCGTGCGGGAAGCGGTCGCCGTAGCTGCGCGGCAGCTGCACCGCCTCGAGCAGCTCGTCCACGCGGGCGCGGGCCGCCTCCGGGTTGCGTGCCCGCCCGTGCACGACCAGCGGCTCGGCCACGCACTCGGCGATGGTCAGCAGCGGGTTGAACGACGTGGCCGGGTCCTGGAAGACGAACCCGAGGCGCGGCCGCATCGCCTTGAGGTCCCGCCCGCGGGCCCCGTGCATCTCGGTGCCCAGCACGCGCAGCGAGCCGCCGCTGACGGGCGTGAGGCCGGCGATCGCGCGGGCGATCGTCGTCTTGCCGGAGCCCGACTCCCCCACGAGCCCCAGCACCTCGCCGGGGCGGATCGCGAGCGACACGTCGTCGACCGCGGTGAACGCCGGCTGCCGGAACCGGCCCGGGTAGGTGATGGTGAGGCCGTCGGCCCGCACCACCGGCTCGGTGGACTCCCACCCCTCGGGCCGGGTGGCCGCCCGCTCCACGGCGCGGGCCGTGCCCTCGCCGACGCGAGGGACGGCCTTGAGCAGGGCCTTCGTGTAGTCGGCCTGCGGGTCGGCGAACAGGTCGCGGGCCGTGGCCTGCTCCACGACCTTGCCCTGGTACATGACGGCGACGCGGTCGGCCAGGTCGGCCACCACGCCCATGTTGTGCGTGATGAGCACGATGGCGGTGCCGGTCTCGTCGCGCAGGTGGCGCAGCAGGTCGAGGATCTCGGCCTGCACGGTGACGTCGAGGGCCGTCGTGGGCTCGTCGGCGACGATGAGGCCCGGGCCGAGCACCAGCGCCATCGCGATGACGATGCGCTGCTTCTGCCCGCCCGAGAACTGGTGCGGGTAGTGGTCCACACGGTGCTCCGGGTCGGGGATGCCGACCGTGCCGAGCACCTCGATCGCCCGCCGCCGCGCCTCCTTCTTCGACACGTCGCCGTGCGCGCGGATGCCCTCGGCGATCTGCCACCCCACGGTGTACACGGGGTTGAGCACGCTGGAGGGCTCCTGGAACACCATCGCCACGTCGACGCCGCGCACCTGGCGCAGCTTCGCCGCGGAGACGGAGACGACGTCCGTCGTCGTGCCGTCGTGCCCCGTGAGGACGACGGCGCCGCTGGTGGTCGCCGTCTCTGGCAGCAGACCCAGGATGGTCTTGGCCGTGACGGTCTTGCCCGAGCCGGACTCGCCGACGACGGCGAGCACCTCGCCGGGCTGCACGTCCAGGCTCACGCCGTCGACGGCCCGCACCGAGCCGGCGTCCGTGGCGAACGAGACCGCGAGGTCCGTGATGGATGCGACGGCGCTCATGCGTCGTCTCCCTTCGAGTTCTCGTCACGGCGCTCCGCCGACGCCGGGTTCTGCGGGTCGGACGGGTCCGCCTCGACGGGCTCGCCCACCGAGGTGGCCGCGACGGCGCCGGTGACCTGCCCGGCGCGGGCGCGGGAGCGCAGGCGCGGGTCGGCGAGGTCGTTGAGCGACTCACCCATGAGGGTCATGCCCATCGCGGCCAGCACGATGGCGAGGCCCGGGAACAGCGCGGTCCACCAGATGCCGGAGGTGACGTCGGCGACGGCGCGCTGCAGGTCGTAGCCCCACTCGGCGGCCGCCGTCGGTTCGATGCCGAAGCCGAGGAAGCCCAGCCCCGCCAGCGTGAGGATCGCCTCGGACGCGTTGAGCGTGACGATGAGCGGCAGCGTGCGCGTCGAGTTCCGCAGCACGTGGCGCGTCATGATGCGCCAGTGCCCGGTGCCCAGGACGCGCGCCGAGTCGACGAACGCCTCCGCCTTGATGCGCACCACCTCCGCGCGGATCACGCGGAAGTACTGCGGCACGAACACCACCGTGATCGACAGCGCGGCCGCGAAGATGCCGCCCCACATGTCGGACTTGCCGCCGGAGATGACGATCGCGAGCAGGATCGCCAGCAGCAGGGAGGGGAAGGCGTAGATCGCGTCCGCCACGACGACGAGCACGCGGTCGAGCCAGCCGCCGAAGTACCCGGACACGAGGCCCAGCAGCACGCCGACGACGATGGACGACAGCACCGCCACCAGGACGACGAGCAGCGCCGTGCGCGCACCCCACACCACGCGGGACAGCACGTCGTACCCGCCCACCGTGGTGCCGAACCAGTGCTCGGCGCTCGGTGGCATCTGGGCGCCGAACGCGCCGTCGAGGTCGCGCAGCTGCGACCAGCCGAACGGTGCGAGGAGCGGTGCGAGCACCGCGACCAGCACGAACAGCGCGGTGAGCACGAGGCCCGCGACGAGCATGCCGCGCTGGAGCCCGACGCTCTGGCGCACCTGGCGCACCACGGGCAGCTTGCGGAACCAGGCGCCCCGGCCGCCCAGGTGCTCCGGGGCGGTGCCGGCGGTGCCGACACTGGTGATCTCTCCCGCGGTCATCAGTACCTCACCCTCGGGTCGACCAGGGCGGCGATGATGTCGACGAGGAAGTTCGTCACCGCCACCACCACGGCCATCAGCACGACGATCCCCTGCACGGCCACGAAGTCGCGCGCCTGCAGGTACTCCGAGAGCTGGAAGCCCAGCCCCCGCCACTCGAACGTCGTCTCGGTCAGCACGGCACCCACCAGGAGCATCGCGACCTGCATGCCGGCCACGGTGATGATGGGGATGAGCGCCGGGCGCCACGCGTGCTTGCGCACCAGACGGCTCTCCTTGACGCCGCGCGACCGGGCCGCGTCGATGTAGCCGGCGCCGAGCGTGCCGATCATGTTGGTGCGCACGAGGCGCAGGAACACGCCGGCCGTGAGCAGGCCCAGCGCCATGGCGGGCAGGAAGGCGTGCGACAGCACGTCGAGCACCACGGCCGGGTCCCCGGTCTTGAAGGCGTCGATCAGCATGAACCCGGAGTCCGCCCCGGCGAGCTGCATCGAGATCTCGCCGTCGGTGGACACACGGCCCGCGACGGGGAACCAGCCCAGCCAGACGGAGAACACGAGCTTGAGGATCAGGCCCGCGAAGAACACCGGCGTCGCGTACGCGAGGATCGCGAGGATCCGCAGCGCGGCGTCGGGCAGGCGGTCACGGAAGTAGCCCGCGACCATGCCGAACGGGACGCCCAGGACGAGCGCGACGACGATGGCGTAGAACGCGAGCTCCAACGTGGCCGCGCCGTAGGTGGTGAGCACCTCGGTGACGGGCCGGTTGTCGCTGATCGTCGTGCCGAAGTCGCCGGTGAAGATGCCGCTGAGGTAGTCCCAGTACTGCGCGAGGATCGGCCGGTCGTAACCGGCCGCGTGGATCCGCTCGGCGAGCTGGTCGGGCGTCAGGCGCCCGCCCAGTGCGGCGGTGATGGGGTCACCGGTCGCGCGCATGAGCACGAACACCGTGGTGACCAGGATGAACACGGTCGGGATGATGAGCAGGAAGCGCACCAGGATGTAGCGTCCCAGTGCGCTTCCCGTCGAACTACGAGATGCCACGAGAAGAGCTCAGTCCGTCTCTCAGCCCTTGGCCAGCGCGCCGTAGCGGAACTTGAACGACGCGTCGAGCGTGTCCTCGGTCCCGGTGACGTCCTTGGCCGTGACGGCGACCTGCGCACCCTGGAGGTACGGCACGGTCGACAGGTCCTTGGCCACCGACTCCTGGATCTGGCCCAGCAGGTCGGTGCGCTTCTTCTCGTCGGCCGTGACGGCCTGCTCGAGGATCATGTCCTCCACGTCCTGGTTCACGTAGTGGTTGCCCAGGAAGTTCTCCTTGAGGAAGAACGGCGTGAGGTAGTTGTCCGCGTCCGAGTAGTCCGGGAACCAGCCGAGCTGGTAGGCGGGGTAGACGTCGGCGGTGCGGTCCTTCGAGTACTGCACCCACTCCGTGGTCTGCAGGTTGACCTTGAACAGGCCGCTCTCCTCGAGCTGGTCCTTGATGAGCGCGTACTCGTCGCCCGACGACGGGCCGTAGTGGTCGTTCGAGTACTGCAGGTTCAGCTCGACGGGGGTGGTGACGCCGGCGTCGGCGAGCGTCTGCTTCGCCTTGTCCGCGTCGGGGCCGCCCTGGCCGTCGCCGTACATCTCCTTCAGCGGCTCCGTGGCGCCGGTGAGGCCGTCGGGCACGAAGGAGTACAGCGGCGTGTAGGTGCCCTTGTAGACCTGGTCGGCCAGCGCCTGGCGGTCGATGAGGTCGGCCACGGCCTGACGGACCGCGGTCGCCTTCTTCGGGTCGGCGTCGGACTGCTTCGCGCCGTACGGCTGGGTGTCGAAGTTGAAGACGATGTAGCGGGTCTCGCCGCCGGGGCCGGTGACGACCTTGACCTTGTCGTCCTTGCCCAGGTCCTCGATGTCGGTGGGCGACAGCGAGCGGAAGGCGACGTCGACCGAGCCGTCCTGCACCTCGAGCTTGAGGTTGGAGGCGTCCGTGAAGTACTTGACGTTGATCTTCGGCGTCTTGGCCTCGCCCAGGATGCCCTCGTACCCGTCGTACTTCTCGTAGCTGACGAGCTCGTTGGTCTTGTACCCGGTGATCGAGTACTGGCCGGCGAACGCCTTGCCGTCCACGATCGTCTGGTCGTCGGTCACCGCGTCGGGCGAGAAGACGTCCTCGTCGACGATCGGGCCTGCCGGGGAGGAGAGGATCTGCGGGAAGATCTGGTCGTTCGCGCTCTTGAGCTTGAACACGACCGTGGTGTCGTCCGGCGTCTCGACCGAGTCGAGGTTGTACAGCAGCGACGACGGGCCGTTCTCGTCCGCGATCTTGAGCTGGCGGTCGAAGGTGAACTTGACGTCCGAGGAGGTCAGGTCGTTGCCGTTGGCCCACTTCAGGCCCGGCTTGAGCTTGACCGTGTACTCCTTGGGCGCCGTGAACTCCGCGGACTCCGCGATGTCCGGCTGCACGTCCGGGCTGCCGTACGGCGTGTTCATGAGGAACGGGTAGACCTGGTTCATCACGGCGAACGACCCGTTGTCGTACGACCCGGCGGGGTCGAGCGACGTGATCTTGTCCGTCGTGCCGATGATCATCGACTCGGCGCTGCCGCCGCCGTCCCCGTTGCCGCCGTCGCCGGAACCGCCGCCGCACGCGGTCAGCACCAGCGCCAGCACTGCCGTCCCTGCCGCACCGGCGATCATGCGTCGCGAGCCTCTGATGGCACTCATGGTCGTGGTCCCCTTCGTCCAGGCCGGCCCGTGGCGGGTGGCCGCGGGCTCGTGGCGATGCGGGCGTCTCTGGCACACCGGTGTGTCGCCCTGGTCACGGACGTGGGTCACATCCGGACCGGTTTCGCATCGTGGTCCGGGAACCTACCACTGCGGTCGGGCCTGTGTCACAGGCCATAGGGGGCCGGAGAGCCTAGACTTCCCGGCATGTCCGGAGCGAGCACCGCGGGTCCTGCCGGGGCTCCGGCGCACCGGAGCCCGGCGGCCGACGCCGCACCACCCACCGGCCCGCTGCAGGCGCTGCTCGGTGGAGCCGGCGCCGACCACGGCGCTGCCACCGACCTCGTGCGGGTGGTCGACACCCCCGAGCCCCGCGTGCGGCACCCCTCGGACATGCTCGGGATGGTGGTCAGCGCGCTGGGGGTCGCGCTCGTGCTGGTGCTGTCGGTGGTCGCGCACGCCACCACCGAGGGCGTCACGCAGGACGTCCAGAACTTCAGCACGCTCCTCGCCCGCATCCTGTTCGTCCCCGTCGCGCTGCTCGAGGGCCTGATCACCCTGTTCGTGCCCGCCGCGGTGCTGATCGAGCTGGGCTGGCGGCGCCTGGGCCGCCAGGTGGTCGAGTCGATCTGCGCGGCCGCGCTCGGCCTGGTGCTCGGCGTCGTGACGACGTTGGCGGTCACCAAGTTCGGCAGCGACGAGCTCGTGCGCGGCCTGTCGGTCTTCAGCGACGGCCAGTGGCAGCTCACGGTCCCCGGGTACGTCTCCGCCATCGCCGGCCTGCTCACGACGGCGGGCCCGCGCACCCGCCGGCGCACCGTGCGCTGGTCGTGGAACGTGCTCTACCTCGCCCTGTTCATCGTGCTCATCACGGGACAGGTGTCCCTGCCGGGCGTGCTCGTGGCTCTGCTGCTCGGCCGCCTCGCCGGCCTCGCGGTGCAGTACGTGTCCGGCGTGCGCAGCGAGCGCGCGTACGGCGGCGACCTGGTCGCCGCCGTGCGGCGGGCCGGATTTCACCCGACGGCGCTGGTCCGGGTGCGCGACGTCTCCGCCGTCGTCGACGACCACGCCGACCCGGACGGCGCCCCGCCCGTGCCCGAGGACCCGGTGGCGGCCTACGACGCCGACGGCGACGTCGTCGACGGCCTGGAGGAGGACGAGCGGACCCTCCCGCCCGACCCCACGACGGCCGACGCGGCAGCCGTGGCGCTCACCCGCTCGGGCGACAACCGCGTGTACGCGCTGTTCACCGACGGCGGCGCGCCGCGCCGCGACGTCGTCGTGCTCGACGGCGACCGCCAGGTCATGACCACCGTGCAGCGGCTGTGGCGCACCCTGCGCCTGCGTGGACTCGAGGGGCGCGCGGCCATCTCGCTGCGGGCCGCGGCCGAGCGCACCGCCCTCCTCGCGTACGCGGCCGCCGCCGCCGGCGTGCGCACCCAGCGCCTGGAGGGCATCGGGTTCGCGGACGACTCCGTCGTGCTCGTCCAGGAGCACGCGCGCGGCGCCGTCTCCCTGCGCGACCTCGACGCCGACGTCCTCGAGGGCCCGCGCGGCGACGCCGTCCTCGCCGAGGCCTGGGAGCAGCTGCGGCGCGCGCACCACGCGGGGCTCACCCACCGCTCCCTGACCCCCGACGTCGTGCTCGTGCACCACGACGAGCAGGGCGAGCCGCACGTGTGGCTCACCCGCTGGGAGCAGGGCGAGATCGGCGCCGGCACCCTGTCCCGCCGGCTCGACCTGACGCAGATGCTCGCGCTGCTCGCACTGCGCGTCGGGGCGCGACGCGCGCTCGCCTCCGCGGTCCGGGCGCTGCCCGACGACGACATCGCCGCCATCGGCCCGCTGCTGCAGACCATCGCCCTGCCCGGGCCGACGCGCGAGGAGGTCCGCCGGGTCAAGGGCCTGCTGGACGAGCTGCGCGAGGCCCTCGTGGAGCGCCTGCCGCAGGCCGACGTGCAGCCGCAGAACATCACCCGCTTCGGCGCCCGCACCGTCATCATGCTGACGCTGACGATCGTCGCCGTCACGGTGATCGTCACGACGATCAACTTCGAGGAGATCGCCTCGGCGATCACGGAGGCGAACCCGTGGTGGGTCGCGGCCTCCTTCGCCTTCGGGGCGATCACCTGGTTCGGTGCGGCGCTCACGTTCACCGCCTTCTCCCCCCAGAAGCTGCCGCTGTGGCGCGCGACGCTCACGCAGATGGCCGGGTCCTTCGTCTCGCTCGCCGCCCCCGCCGGTATCGGGCCCGCCGCGCTCAACCTGCGGATGCTCACCCGGCGGGGCGTGGCCACCCCGATGGCTGTCGCGACGGTGGCGCTGGTGCAGCTGTCCCAGTTCGTGGTCACGGTGCTGCTGCTCGTCGTGCTGTCGGTGTCGACCGGCTCCGGCGGCCTCGTCGAGCTGCCGTCCACGACGGTGCTGCTGGCCATCGCGGGCGTCGGCGTGGCGGTCGTCGCGACGCTGCTCGTGCCGTCCGTGCGGCGGTGGGCATGGGAGAAGGCCCGGCCCACGCTCGAGCAGGTCTGGCCACGGCTGTCGCAGATGATGGGCCAGCCCACCCGCCTCGCGCTGGGCCTCGGGGGCAACGTCGTCATGACGCTGGGCTACGTGTTCGCGTTCTATGCCGCGCTCGCCGCGTTCGGGCAGTCGCTCAACCTCATCGACGTCGCCGTCATCTACCTGGTCGGCAACTCCGTGGGCGCCATGGTGCCCACCCCCGGCGGCCTGGGCGGCGTCGAGGGCGCGCTCATCGCCGGCCTCACCGCCGCCGGCATCCCGCCGTCCCTCGCGTTCTCCGTGACCATGCTGTACCGCGTCGTCACGTACTGGGCGCGGGTGCCGATCGGCTGGGTGGCGATGAAGCGCCTGGAGAAGACCGGGGACCTGTGACGACGGTCGTCGGCGCGTGCGCCGGGACCTCCGCGTCATCCGCGTCCGCCGCCGCCGAGGAGCTCGACCGGGTGCTCGCCGGCCTGCAGTGGCGGTTCGTCGCACGTGCCCGGCACGCGCTGGCCGCGGGCGACTGGACGGAGCACGCGACGGGCGACGGCGCCCTGCTCCTGGTCACCGACGGCCTGGTGCGGGTGCGGGGCGTGGGCGACGTCGCCGACCTGGCCCCGGGCGACTTCCTGTTCCTGCCGCACGGCCCGCGCTTCGAGGTGCACGCGCTGTCGGACGCCGCCGTCGAGTGCGTGCAGGTCGCGCCGACCGGGGCCCAGACAGCCCGCGGCGTGCTGCCCGACCTCGTGCTCCTCACCGAGCTCCCGCAGACCGAGCCGACCGCCGCCACCATGTTCCGCTCCCTGGTGGAGGAGTACCGCACCCCGCGCAGCGTGCTCGGCGACCGCGTGGTCACGCTCGTGGCGTCCCTGGTGATCAGCGCCTGGTACGCCCGCGGCTGCGCTCCCGCACGCTGGCTGATGCAGCGTGACGACCCCGGGCTGGCCGCCGCCGTCGCGGCGATCCATGCCGACCCCGGCCGCGAGTGGACGGTGGACGACCTGGCCCGCGTGGCGCTGGCGTCGCGCTCCGGGTTCGCCGCCCGGTTCCGCGACGCCACCGGGCTGACCCCGGGCCGGTACCTCGCGCAGGTGCGCGTCGCCCACGCCCGCTGCCTGCTGACGGCGGGCGACCTCTCCGTCGCGGCGATCGCCCGCCAGCTGGGCTACGGGTCGGACACGGCGTTCGGCCGCGCCTTCCGCCGTCACACGGGCGCGACGCCGTCCGAGTTCCGCCGCGGCAGCGTGCTCCGCACGAGCACCCCGCCCGCCACCGCCACGACGGCTGCCACGAGGTAGGTCCAGGCGACGCCGACGGCGTCCACGCCCAGGCCGCCCACGGCCGAGCCGAGGATGATCGCCGTCTGGAAGGCCACCACGACCAGCCCGCTGCCCGCCTCGACCTGGCCGGGCAGGAGCCGTGTGATCCACACCTGCACCACGTTGAGCAGCCCGCCGAACGCCGTGCCCCACAGCAGCACGGCGGGGTATGCGAGCACCGGGAACGCCGCGGCCAGCCCGACGGCGGCGACGCCCGCACCGATGGTCACCGGCACGGCGAGCAGCATCAGCGGCAGGTGCCGGTCCACGACCGTTCCGACCACGACGTTGCCCACCAGGCCGCCGACGCCGAACAGCGCGAGCAGCACGGCGACCGTGCCGACGTCGGACCCGGGCAGCAGCGAGAGGGCGGGCCGCACGTACGTGAAGCCGACGAAGTGCCCGCCGATGACGGCGACGAGGCTCAGCAGGCCCAGCGCGACGCCGGGCGAGCGCAGCGCCCGCCCCGTCGCCGACCACCCGATGCCCGGCGAGGGCGCGACCGGGGGCAGCGCCACCCGCATCGCGACGGCCGTCACCGCGGTGACGGCCGCGGCCACCAGGAACACGACCCGCCACCCGGCGGCGGCGCTGAGGATCACCCCGAGGGGCACGCCGGCCACGGTCGCGACGGTCGTCCCCCCGTTCACGATCATCATCCCGCGGCCCACCCTGTCGGCCGGGACGAGCTGCGTCGCGATGACGAGCGACATCGACCAGTAGCCGCCCAGCGCGGCGCCGAGGAGCAGACGGGCCGCCATGAGCACCACGATGCCCGGGGCCAGCGCGACCAGGACGTTGGACGCCACGGCGCCCAGGGCGAGCACCACCAGGAGGGTGCGGCGGTCGGTGTTCCGGAACAGGGAGCTCAGGCCCAGCGCCGTGGCCAGCGCCGTCAGGGCGGTGACGCTCACCGACAGCCCCACGACGCCCTCCGAGACGCCCAGGTCCTGCGCCACCGGCGTCAGCACCCCGGGCGGCAGGAACTCCGCCGTCACGAGGGAGAAGCTGCCGAGGAACATCGTGGCGAGCGCCAGGCCCGCGCGCCGCGGCGACAGCATGCCTGGCGCCGGCGTGCCCTGGGCCGGGCGGGTCGTGGCAGACGTCGTGACAGACGTCGTGGCGGACGTCGTGGCGGACGTCGGGGCAGCGGTCGTGCCGGCCGCCGTGTCGATCGGGTTCGTCGTCATGCTGGTCGCAACAACGGGCGTCCCGCCACCAGCCGACCGGGACGCCGACGGACTCGATCGAGACGCCACGCAGCCGGCCTGGTCGGGAACGTTGGAGGCCGGGGACGCCGGAGGCCCGGGGCGCGGGCCGGGGGGGCGG
>NZ_JBSHCR010000086.1:0-14631 GCF_053615895.1 Isoptericola sp. NPDC055881 | reverse complement strand
GTTGTGTTACCTATACCGGCTTTATCCCCGCTCGGTTTTCTGCCGTTTTTGTTACCCACAACGTCAGGAGCGGCGCCAGGTGGCGGCGACGGCGAGGAACGCGTCGTTCGCCTCCACCTCGCCGATGCTCACGCGCAGGCCGTCGCCCGCGAACGGGCGCACGAGCACGCCCGCGGCGGTCGCCTCCGCGGCGCGGGCCAGGGTGTCGTCCCCGAGCGGGAACCAGACGAAGTTGGCCTGCGTCTCGGGCAGGTCCCAGCCCTGCTCGCGCAGCGCGGCGGTGACGCGGTCCCGCTCGGCGACCAGTGCGTCGACCCGTCGGCGGAGCTCGTCCTGCGCCACGTCCTCGAGGGACGCGAGCGCCGCACGCTGGGCCACGTGGTTGACGCCGAACGGGGTGGACACGGACCGGATCCCCGAAGCGAGGCGCGGCTCGGCGACGGCGTACCCGACGCGGAGGCCGGCCAGCCCGTACGCCTTCGACAGGGTGCGCAGCAGGACGACGTTCGGGTGCCGGCGCAGCAGGTCGACGCCGTCGGGTGCCTGAGGGTCGCGCACGAACTCCAGGTACGCCTCGTCGACGACCACCAGCACGTCACGCGGGACGGCGGCGAGCAGAGTCTCGAGCTCGTCGGCGTGCACCGCGGGGCCGGTGGGGTTGTTAGGGGTGCAGACCATCACGACGCGCGTGCGGGGCGTGACGGCGGCCGCCATCGCGGGGAGGTCGAGCCGGCCGTCGGCGGACACCGGCACGGTGACCGCGGTGCCGCCCGCGACCGCGACGACGATCGGGTACGCCTCGAACGAGCGCCACGGGAAGACGACCTCGTCGCCGTGCTCCACGACGGCCTGCAGCACGTGCGCGAGGACGGCGACCGAGCCGTTGCCCACCACGACCTGGTCGGCCGCGACGCCGGCGTGGGCCGCGAGCGCCTCGACCAGCTCGGTCGCGTACATGTCGGGGTACCGGTTGGTCTCCTCCGCGGCTCGGGTGATCGCCTCGAGGACGGAGGGCAGCGGCGGGTAGGGGTTCTCGTTCGACGAGAGCTTCCACAGCTTCGCGCCCTCTGCCGGCCGGGCGCCCGGCACGTACGGGGGCAGCGCGGCGACGGCGGCACGCAGGGGGACGGTCGACGAGTCAGCGGGGGTGGTCACAGCCGTCAAGGATGCCACCCGCACGAGCACCGTGGACCGCCGCCTGCCCCGGGCGCGCACGTCGTGTGTCCGTTTCTTTCCCACCCTGCGGGTGCCTGACGTGCCACGATGGCCGCATGAACTTCATCGTCCGCACCCTTGTCACAGCCGTGGCGCTGTGGCTGAGCGACCTGATCTTCACCAACCTCGAGATCAAGCCCGAGTACGACGGCGACAACCTGCTGACCTACCTCCTGGCGATCCTCGGCGTGGCGCTGGTGTTCACCATCATCAGCAGCTTCGTGAAGCCGATCGTCAGCATCATCTCGATCCCTCTCCTCATCCTGACGTTGGGCCTCTTCTACCTGGTCATCAACGCGTTCGTGCTCTGGCTGACCACGTGGATCACCGACCAGGGCTGGTTCGGCGACTGGGGCGTCGACGTGAGCGGCGGCTTCTGGTGGTTCATCTGGATCGCCCTCATCCTCGCCGTGCTGCAGGCCGTCATCGGGGCCTTCGCACCGAAGCGCGGCTGAGCGAGAGCGCCCGCGCCGCTCGCGTGGAGCTCAGTGCAGCGTCGCCCCCGCCGGGACTCCCGGCGGGGGCGACGTCGTCGTCGGAGGCACCGTCACGGTCCGCGTCGACCCCGCCGTGCCGGGCGCAGTGCCGGGGACCGGGCCGGGCGCCAGCACCGTCGCGGTGCTCGCCTCGACGCGGCGCACCGCGACCAGCCGGGTCTGCGCTCGCGTGCCGCCGAGCAGCCGCTCCAGCCTCTGCGTCACGCCGGCCGCCGGAAAGTTCCCGGAGTCCCGCACCGCCGCGAACGTCCGCAGGTGCGTGGGCAGCCCGTGCGCGAGGACGATCGCGCCGGCCGCGGTGCGGTCCGCCGGGTCCGTCGAGTCCAGCAGCCGCCGTCCCACGGTGACCCGGTCGGTGGTCTGCGGGTTCTCGGCGGCGGAGCCGCCGTCCAGCGCCGACACCAGCTCCTCGTCGTTCTCCAGGTGCAGCACCGGCACGCCGGTCGGCGTGGCGAAGGACCCCGTCGGGGAGCCCGCCGTGACGACGCCACCCACCGGGTGCCTGGACCGGAACGCGGGCGAGGCCGCGAGCGCCGTCGCCGCGATCCCGCCCAGGCTGTGCCCGACCAGCACCACGGGCTCGTCGTCCGTGGCGCCGGCCTGGTCGAGGGCCTGCTCGACCGCGACGGACACGTCGGCGGCGTCGTGCGCCATGAGCTGTAGGTCGGTCGCCGCGTCGAACGGGTGCGTGACCGAGAGCCCCGCCTGCGTGCCAGGGATCAGCACGGTCCACGACGTCGACCCGTCGGCGTGCTCCACCTGCTCCACCGCCAGCGTCCCCGCGGGGACACCTGCGGCGGGCCGTCCGACGATCCCGCTGCCCTGGGCATAGAGGTCACCGACCCGGGCGAGCGCCTCCTCGACGGTGCCGGACGGCTGGTCGGTCCATCCCGGCGGGGGGCCGGCGAGGTCGGCGTCGGCGAGGGCCAGCACCCGGACCTCGGAAGCCGGCAGCAGCGCGGCCACGACGTCCGAGAGGGCGCCGGCGCCGCGGGTCACGCCGTTCGTCATCGCCGCAGGGCCTTCCCGCACCCCGCGCTCGAGGTCGCGCCAGGTCCACGGCGTCGTGAGCGCGAGCCCGGCACCGAGGCCGGCGACGGTCTCGTCGGCGGACGGCGCGAGCACGCGCCACAGGTTCGCGGCGGGCCCGTCGTACCCGGTCGTCGGTGTGACCAGCGTGGGTGCCGGGGCGGGCACGGCCTGCAGCTCGACCTCCCGCCTCGGGTCGGACGGCGCGCTGGGTCCCCACAGCCGCCGGCCGACGGCCGTCCCCTGTGCCGCGGCCTGCAGCGGCAGGAGCTTGACGCCCAGCCACGCCCCGGCGGCACCGGCCGCCACGGTCACGACCGTCCCGACGGCCCGGTCGGCCAGGCTCTCCGCCGCGCGATACAGCCCGGCGGCGAACCGCAGCCGGCGCGCGCACCGCTCGGCGCCGGTGGCGCGGCCGTGCAGGCGCACGGTGGCGTCGTCCAGCCTGGCGGCGGCCGCCGTGGTCCGCGCGACCTCGTGCGCGGTGGGCGGTGGCGGGAAGGGGCCCGCCGCCGGGTCCGGTACCCAGGCCGGCCGTTGCAGCGCGGCCCGGGCGGCGGAGCACCGCCCGGACGCTCGCCGCAGCCCGTCGGCTGCGGCGTCGAGCAGGGCGGCAGCACCCTGCACGGCGTCCGCGTCGACCCGCGCCAGCCCGCGCCCGCCCGTCACGACGAGGGTCTCGGCCGGCGGCAGCCCACGACTCATCGGGCGAGCACCGCCTCCACCTCGTCCAGGACCTGCCGGTCGTGGTCGAGGCCCGCCAGCAGCGCCTCGACATCCTGCCGGAACCGGTCCGCCGCCCCCGACTCCCACGGCACCGCGAGGCTGCGACGCGCGCCGACGGCGGCGTCGTCGAGGTCGTGACGGGCTGCGAGCAGCAGGGACCGGGCCTCGGCCAGCGGCGCGGTCGCGAGGCCGGAGGTCGGGGCGAACGGAACGGGCGGGGAGGGCGGTGCGGGCGTGGTCATGTCCGGGACGCTAGGGCGCCGGCCCCGGCCGTGGGGCCGCCACGGGCCGCTCCTGTGGACCGCCGGCTCCTGGGGACAGGCTCGGGGCGGCCCGCCGCCGCGACGGCGTCCGCTACCGCGGCAGGACGCGGTCGAGCCGCGCGGGGTCGGACAAGATGTCGATGCCGACCACCCGCTCGGCGCGGACCGTGAAGGCGAGGACGGAGTACACCGTCCCGTCCTCCACCACCGTGACGAGGCCCGGAGACCCGCCGACCAGCGCGAGGCGCGAGTACTGCGCCGTACCGAAGTGCAGGCGCGCCTGCTCCGCCACCGCGGCCGCGCCGCGCAGCACCCGCGACAGCTCCCCCGGCCCGTAGTCGAGGCGCACGGTGACCTCGGGGTCCAGCAGCGTCACGAGCCCGTCGAAGTCCCCCGCCTGCGACGCGGCGAGGTACGCCGCCACCACCTCACGGCGCCGCGCGACGTCGTCCTGCGCGGGAAGGGCACCACGCACCTTGCGCCGCGCCCGGCTGGCGAGCTGGCGGGTCGCGGCGAGCGACCGGTCCACCAGCGGCGCGATCTCCTCGAAGGGGACGGAGAACTGGTCGTGCAGCACGAACGCGACCCGCTCGGCGGGGGCCAGGGTGTCCAGCACGACCATCATCGCGGCACCGACCTCGTCCGCCTCCACGGCCCGCCGGTCCGGGGCCTCCAGCTCGTCCACGGGTGCGACCAGCAGGTCCGGCAGGTGCCCGTCCCAGTCGGCCTCCCGGCGCGTGCCGCGCGAGCGCAGCAGGTTCAGCGCCACCCGGCCGACGATCGTCGTCAGCCAGCCTCCGAGGTTCTCCACCCCGGCTGTGCCGGCCGCGTGCGCCCGCAGCCAGGCGTCCTGGACGGCGTCCTCCGCGTCGGCCGTCGAGCCCAGGACGCGGTACGCGACCGCGCGCAGGTGGGGGCGGAACGCCTCGAACTGGTCCGCGCCGAGCTGGTCCGTGCTCATCGGTCACACTCCTTCGCCGCGTCGTGTCAGAGAGATGACAGCATCCGCTGCCGGTGCCTGACGAGCCGTGCCCACCCCACCACGGGCCGGTGACACCGGCTCATCCCCGAGGAGCCCTCATGACCCCCCTGACCTCCACCGACACCTGGGCCCGTGACCTGTCCGCCGTCCTGACCGGTCGCCTCCTGGTGGCCGGCGACGACGGGTTCGAGCAGGCGTCCACGCCGTGGAACCTCGCGGTGCGGCAGCCCGTCGCCGCCGTCGTCGAGGTCGCCGACGCCGACGACGTCGCCGCCACGGTGCGACACGCCGCGGCCGCGGGGCTCGCCGTCGCCGCGCAGTCCACCGGCCACGGGGCGTCCGGCGACGTGGCGGGCACGGTCCTGCTGCGCACCGGCCGGATGGACGGCGTGCGCGTCGACCCTCTGCGCCGCACGGCGCAGGTGGGCGCGGGCGCGTCCTGGGGCGCCGTGCAGGCGGCGGCCGCCCCGCACGGCCTCACGACCCTCCTCGGCAGCGCCCCGGGCGTCGGCGCCGTCGGGTACACGCTCGGGGGCGGGCTGGGGTGGTTCAGCCGCCTGCACGGCCTGGCGGCGGACCACGTGCGCTCGTTCGACGTCGTCGACCCGGCCGGCGAGCGGGTGACGGTCACGGCCGCGACCGACCCCGACCTGTTCTGGGCGTTGCGGGGCGGTGGCGGCGACCTCGCCGTCGTGTGCTCGATGGAGATCGACCTCGAGCCGGTCCCCGCGTTCGCCGGCGGCCGCCTGGCGTGGCCCGCCGAGCGCGCCGCCGAGCTGCTCGCCGTCTTCCGGGAGGTCACCGCGGCGGCGCCACCGGAGCTCAGCGTGTGGCTGTCCCGGATCGAGGCGCCCGGCGCACCGGCCGTCGTCGTCGTGCACGCCGCCCACGTGGGCGACGCCGCCGAGGCGCGCGACCTGCTGCGGCCGTTCGCGGCCGTGCCCGGCCTGCTGGGGCCGGGCGTCGACGCCGCGATCGGCGCGGTCGACCTGGCCGCCGTCGGCGACATCACCGCCGACCCCACGGCCCCGGCCGCCGGACGCTCGCGCGCCGAGCTGCTGCGCGGGATCGACGACCAGGCCGTCGAACGTCTCTTCACCTCGCCCGTCGCGCCGCTGCTGATGCTGCAGCTGCGGCACCTGGGCGGCGCGCTCGCCGGGCCGACGGCCGACGCGGGCGCGCTGGGCGCGATCGCCGAGCCCTACCTGCTGTACGCGTTCGGGCTGGCGTTCGAACCGGCCCTCGCGGCCGCCGTCGGGCAGCGGCTCGAGCGCCTGCCGGCCGAGCTCGCCGGCACCGCCACCCTGCGCAAGCCCGCCACGTTCCTCGCCCCGGGCGAGAGCGCGGCGGCCGCGTACGGCGACGCCGCCCTCGCACGGCTGCGGGACCTCAAGCGGACCCGCGACCCGCGCGCCACGATCCGGGGCGCGTACCGGCTGCTCGGCTGAGCCCGCGGACGTCACGGCGGCCCGTGGGAGAATGGCCGCCGTGACCTCCCCCGCGCCGCAGACCTCACCGTCCGACGTCCAGAACCGCGTGAACCTCGCGGACGTCACCCCGCCGATCGCCCTCGGGCCCTTGGACGGCCGCTACCGTGGCGCCGTCGCGCCGCTGGTGGACCACCTCAGCGAGGCCGCGCTCAACCGGGCGCGCATCCACGTCGAGGTGGAGTGGCTGGTCACGCTGTGCAACGGCACGGCCGAGGCGCCCGGCGCCGTCGTGCCCGGGGCCCCGACGCTCACGGACGCCGAGATCGCCTACCTGCGCAGCGTCCCGGCGACGTTCGGCGCGGACGAGATCGCCGAGCTCGCCGCCATCGAGCGCGAGACCGTGCACGACGTCAAGGCCGTCGAGTACTTCATCAAGCGCCGCATCGCGGCCGCGCCCGACGTCCTGGGCGAGACCAGCCTGCCGGCCGCGAGCGAGCTCGTGCACTTCGCGTGCACCAGCGAGGACATCAACAACCTCTCCTACGCGCTCATGGTGCAGGGCGGGGTGCGCGACGTCTGGCTGCCCGCCGCCACGGCGCTCACCGACCAGCTCGCCGACATGGCCCGCGAGCACGCCGACGTCCCCATGCTCAGCCGCACGCACGGGCAGCCGGCCACGCCGACGACGATGGGCAAGGAGCTCGCCGTCCTCACCCACCGCCTGCGTCGCCAGCTGCGCCGCATCGACGGTGCCGAGTACCTGGGCAAGCTCAACGGCGCCACCGGCACCTACGGCGCGCACACCGTCGCCGTCCCGGGCGCGGACTGGCCCGCCGTGTCGAAGGGGTTCGTCGAGCACCTCGGCCTCACGTGGAACCCGCTGACCACGCAGATCGAGTCGCACGACTGGCAGGCCGAGATCTACGCCGACGTCGCCCGGTTCAACCGGATCCTGCACAACCTGGCCACCGACGTGTGGACGTACATCTCGCTCGGCTTCTTCACGCAGATCCCCGTCGCCGGTGCCACCGGGTCGTCGACCATGCCGCACAAGGTCAACCCGATCCGCTTCGAGAACGCCGAGGCGAACCTCGAGATCTCCTGCTCGCTGCTCGACACCCTGTCCGCGACGCTCGTCACGAGCCGCCTGCAGCGCGACCTCACCGACTCCACCACCCAGCGCAACATCGGCCCCGCGTTCGGCCACTCGCTGCTCGCGATCGACAACGTCCGCCGGGGGCTCAAGGCGCTGAACGTCAACGCCGCGCTCATGGCCGACGACCTCGACGCGAACTGGGAGGTGCTCGGCGAGCCCGTCCAGTCCGCGATGCGCGCCGCGTCCGTCGCCGGCGTCGAGGGCATGGAGAACCCGTACGAGCGTCTGAAGGAGCTCACCCGCGGGCAGCGCGTCGACGCCGCGCGCATGCGCGAGTTCGTCGCCGGTCTCGGTCTGCCCGACGACGTCGCCGCGCGCCTCGCGGACCTCACGCCCGCGTCGTACACCGGCATCGCCGCGCAGCTGGTCGAGGACTACCTGGCCTGACCCGCGCCCCGCCCCGGGCCGAACAGGTGGTTGCGCACCCTCTGGGCGCGGAGAACGTGGACAACCACCTGTTCGGCGTCGGACGGGGGCAGGTGGGTGGGTGAGTGCCCTGGTCAACGGCGCCGGGTTGCCGCTACTGTTCGCAGCCGTGCGGCCATGGCGGCCGCCTGCGACGGAGAGGCACCATCCGCATGCACGCTCGCTCGTTCGTCACCGCCGGGGTGCTCCTCGGCCTCGTCGTCACGGGCCTCGTCCCGGCGGCGCAGGCCGCCCCGCACCCGGTCGCCGACAAGGTCACCGCAGTCCCGGCCGGCGACCCGCCCGCGGCGCACCCCGTGCCGGCGCGGGTGCGTCGCGCGGCGCTGCGCCAGGACGCGCGGCGGTCCGACCTGCGTACGGCGACCGCCGACGTGACGGGCTACGCGACCGTCGGGATCACCTGGGAGAGCACGCCGGACGCCAAGGACCTCACGGTGTCGGTGCGCACCAGCGAGGACGGGCGCACCTGGTCGCCGTGGGAGGCCGTCGAGACCGAGGCCGGCCCGGACGGCCGGGTGTCCGGGACCGAGCCGCTGGTGGTGGGCGACGTGGCCAGGGTCGCGGCCCGCGTCACCGGCCCGGGCGTGGCGGCGACGAGCGGGCTGACGCTCGCCGTGGTCGACCCGGGCGACTCCGCCGCGGACGACGACGTGCCGATGCCGGCGCTCGCGACGTCGCCCTACGGGGCAGCCGTCGGGACGGCGCTCACCCCGCCGACCGCGCCCGTCGTCAACAGCCGCGCGGCGTGGGGCGCCGACGAGTCGATCATGACGTGGACGCCGCAGCAGGGCCAGGTCCGCGCCGCCACGATCCACCACACCGCCCACTCCAGCACCGCGAACTCCTACACGGCCGCCGACGTCCCCGCCATCCTGCGAGGGATCTACGCCTACCACGCGAAGACGCTCGGCTGGGGCGACATCGGCTACAACTTCCTGGTCGACAAGTTCGGGCGGGTGTGGGAAGGCCGCGCGGGAGGCATCACCGCCCAGACCATCGGCGCGCACGCCAAGGGGTACAACACCAACGCGACCGGCATCTCGGTGCTCGGCAACTTCGACGAGGCCACCGTGCCGGACGCCGCGGTCGACGCGGTCGTCAACCTCGCGGCCTGGAAGCTCGCGCTGCACGGGGTGAAGGCGGACGGCTCGACCACCATCGGCGACTCCACCCTGCCGACGATCTTCGGGCACCGCGACGTCGCGGCCACCGCCTGCCCGGGCGCGTCCCTCTACCAGCGCCTGCCCGAGATCCGGCGTCGCGCCGCGGCGGCACAGGTGGCGGCCGCGCAGGACCCGACGGTACTCAAGGTGCCCCACGGCACCTTCGTGCGGCTGGCGGACGGCACCGTCGGCATGGTCGAGAACGGGCGACGGCACCTCGCCTCCTGCTGGGTCGTCCAGCAGTACGGCGCCACCTGCGCGGGCGCGCTCCCGGTCACCAGCGCGCAGTGGGGTGCGCTCACCGCGGGCGGGCGCCTCTACCGCACGCTGCACGCCACGGACGGCCGCATCTTCTTCATGCAGGACGGCGTCCGCCGCGAGGTCTACGACGCCGCCTCGCTCACGGCGGCAGGCCAGTCGACGACGGCGGTCCGGGCGTCCGCGAACGCGATCTCGCGCCTGCCGTACGGCAAGCCGGTGGTGCGCGGAGGCGTCGTGGTCGTCAGCCGGAGCACCGGGAGCCGGTGGCTGGTCGTGAACGGCCGGCGTTCCCCGCTGCCCTCCGTGTTCAACGCGTACACGCCCCTCGGTGCGCTCACGCACCGGAAGCTGGACTCGGCGAGCGTGAGCCGCATGACCACCACGAGCACGACGAACGGCGTCGTCCGGCTCAAGGACACGACGCGCAAGTACCTGCTGACGACGCGCGGGCTGGTGCGGATCGACGGGACCGGCTCGCTGCGCAGCGGCACCGACGTCCGTGTCTGGGACCGGACGCTGAAGCGTGCGGTGCCCACCGTCTCGGACCGCGCAGCGAGCAAGGTCGCGCTCCGCGTGCGGGACCGCACCCAGCTGTACGTTCTGCGCAAGGGCGTCCTGCACCCGGTCGCGAGCAAGGCGCGGCTCACCAAGGTCTTCGGTGGGACGACGCCCCCGATCCGCGTCGTCCTGCGCGCCACCCGGCTCGAGTTCCCGGTGGGCTCGGCCTGGTGACCGGTGACCGGTGACCGGTGACCGGTGACCGGTGACCGGTGACCGGTGACCTGACCCTGGCCCGACGTGGTCCGGATCAGGTCGCCATCGCCTGCTGACCGAGGACGGCGAGCAGCGCGAGCTTCTCCTCCGCCTCGGAGCGCGGCGGCGCGGTGAGCACCAGCAGAGCCTGGGTCTGGTCCTCGGTGAACAGCACCTGGCAGTCCAGCTCGATCGGGCCGACCTGCGGGTGCAGCAGGGTCTTGTGGTCGGCGAAGCGCTGGTGCACCTCGTGGCGCTCCCACAGCGCGGCGAACTCGTCGCTGCGCGCCTGGAGCGCCCGCACCAGCTCGCCCGCCCGCGAGCGCGGTCCGAGCATCCCGTGCGCCACGCGCAGCGTGGACACGAGGGAGCGGCCCTGCCGGTCGCGGTCGTCGGCCGGGTACGGCTCGCGCTCGGCGGGGTCGGTGAACCAGCGGTAGACGTCGCTGCGCGCCCACCCCGTCAGCGCGGAACGGTCACCCAGCAGGGCGACGGCGAGGTCGTTCGCCACGAGCGTCTCCCCCAGCGCGGAGAGCACGAGGGCGGGCGTGTCCGTCAGCCGGTCGAGGACCCGCAGGAGCGGCGGGGCGACGTGCGAGGACAGCGTGACCCGGTCGGGGGTCCCGCGCCCGGCCACGCGGAACAGGTAGTCCCGCTCGTCGTCCGTCAGCCGCAGCGCCCGCGCGAGCGACGCCAGCATCTGCTCGCTGGGCTGCGGGCCGCGCTGCTGCTCGAGCCGCGTGTAGTAGTCGGCGGACATGGCCGCGAGCGCCGCGACCTCCTCGCGTCGCAGCCCCGACGTCCGACGGCGCGCCCCGGCGGGGAGGCCGACGTCGGCGGGCTGCACCGTCTCGCGACGACGGCGCAGGAACTCGGAGAGGGCGGCACGGTCCATGCCCCCATCGTCCGTCTCCGGCGCGGGCCGGGCCAGCGCCGGCGGGGCCTCAGCCAGGGACTGCCAGTCCCCCGATGACCGGTCCTCTCCCGCCCGCGTCCGGGGTGCCCCACGGTGGACGCATGGACATCACCCGCAGCACCGTCTTCATCCCCGGCGCGACCAGCGGCATCGGTCTCGCCCTCGCCCTGCGGCTGCAGGCTCGCGGCAGCACCGTCGTCGTGGGCGGCCGTCGCACGGCCCTGCTCGACGAGATCGTCGCCGCCCATCCCGGTATCGACGCCGTGCGCATCGACACGGCGGACCCGGACAGCATCGACGCCGCGCGGCGCGAGGTGCTGGAGCGGCACCCGGACCTCGACGTCGTCGTCGCGATGGCGGGGATCATGCAGGCCGAGGACTGGACGTCGCCGGACTTCCTGGCCACGGCCGAGCGGACCGTCGTCACGAACCTGCTGGGCCCGATCCGGCTCGCGGCGGCGTTCCTGCCGCACCTGCGCACGCGCCCTGGCGCCGCGCTCGTCACCGTGTCGTCGGGGCTGGCGCACGTGCCGCTCGCAGCGACCCCCACGTACAACGCGACGAAGGCCGCGATCCACCGTCTCAGCGAGGGCATCCGGCTGCAGCTGGAGCCCGCGGGCGTGCAGGTCGTGGAGATCGTGCCGCCCGCCGTCCGGACCTCGCTCATGCCGGGGCAGGAGGACAGCCCGATCGCGATGCCGCTCGACGCGTTCGCGGACGAGGTGGTCGCGCTGCTGGCCGCGCACCCGGACGCGCACGAGGTCCTCGTCGAGGGCGTGAAGTTCCTGCGGTTCGCGGAGACGTCGGGCGCGTACGACGCGACGGTCGCGCGGCTCAACGCCACCGACCCCCACGCCACCGACCCCCACGCCACCGACCGCCACGCCGCCGCCCGGGCCTGACGACCCGGTGGGCGGCGGCGGACGCGGTGGTGGTGGCGGTGGTGGTCAGGGCCTCGTCGTGTCGATGTACCGGGTCGCGACGAACCCCTGCCGGCCGTTGACGTAGACCTTGACCCAGCCGTCGGACGCCTGCCAGATCTTCTTGACCGCCTTGCCCTTGCCCAGGGTGTCGAGGATCGCGCTGCTCGTGCTCGGCTTCGCGCGCAGGCGCAGGCTGTTCACCTGCACGTAGCGGGTGCCGAGCGACGTGAGCGTGGGCGAGACGTAGTCGGCGTGCATCCAGCCGGTGGTGCCGTCGCGCGTGACCTTGCGCCAGAACCCGGAGCTCGCACCGGGCTTGGCGGTCATCTTGCGGTTGACCCGGACCTCCCGGACCACCCGGTAGTTCGTGCCCGGGCCGCTGCGCAGGTTGACGCGGGCGGTCGTGTAGTAGGTGCAGGACGTCGGCACGACGCGCCGGTACGCCCACGACGCGCCGGTGCTGAGCGACGCCCCGTGGTTCTTCATCCAGTACAGCGGGTCGACGGTCCGTCCGGAGCCCTTGTACTCGCCCTTCCAGATCTCGAAGTGCAGGTGCGGCGCCGTGGACGTGCCGGCGCTGCCGACGTCGGCGATGTGCTGCCCGCGCTTCACGGTCTTGCCGGTCTTGACGTACCGGTCGCCGTCGATGACGTGGCCGTAGACGGCGTACACCCGGGTGCCGTCCTTGCGGAACCGCAGCACGACCACCTGGCCGAACCCGGGCGCCGACCCGGCCTTCACGACCGTCGCGTTGGCGATGGCCTTGATGTCCACGCCCTTCGACGCGCTCATGTCCTGGCCCAGGTGGTACGCGGACGCCGACTTGATCGGCATGCAGCGCGGCCCGTAGTACGACGACAGTCCGTACGTCTTGTCGGGCAGCGGCCTGCTGACGGCGGACGCCGCGCCCGCGCCGGCTATCCCGCTCGTGAGCGCCATGACGGTCGCGATACCCATCGTGACCCCGGTCGTGATGATGCGTCGGACAGTGCGCATGTCGGCCCCCCTCAAAGCCCCGGGCAACGTTGCCCAGGAGGCACGGTAAGCACGCCTGGCGGGGTGGCGCGCGCGGGGGAACATCCGCGACACTTGTCTTCACCGGTAACTCTGCGCATGAAAGTCTCTTACCCCCGCTCGAACCCCGGAGGATCTGCAATGACGCACCCGTCCGCCCCACGCGCCGCCGCCCTCGACCGGCGCGGCTTCCTCACCCTCGCCGCCGCGGGGATCGCCGGCTCGACGCTGTCGGTCACCGTCGGCTCGATGACGCCCGCCGGCGCCGCGGAGGCCACCGCCGGCGCCGCGACCACCGGCACCTCGCGCAAGCGCGAGCTGCGGGCGATGTGGATCTCGTCCGTCGTGAACATCGACTGGCCGTCGCGCACCGGCCTCAGCGCCGACCAGCTCAAGGCCGAGTACCGGCACTGGCTCGACGTGGCGGTCGGCATGAACCTCAACGCCGTCTTCGTCCAGGTGCGCCCGACGTCCGACGCCTTCTGGCCCAGCCCGTACGAACCCTGGTCGCAGTACCTGACGGGCACCCAGGGCGGCGACCCGGGCTTCGACCCGCTGGGTTTCGCCGTCGAGGAGACGCACGCCCGCAACCTCGAGCTGCACGCCTGGTACAACCCGTACCGCGTGTCCATGCAGACCGACCCGGCGAAGCTCGTGCCCGAGCACCCCGCGCGGCAGCACCCCGACTGGGTGTGGCCCTACGGCGGCAAGCTCTACTTCGACCCGGGCCTTCCCGAGGCGCGGGAGCACATCTACGCCGCGATCCTGCACAGCGTCGAGCACTACGACATCGACGGCGTGCACTTCGACGACTACTTCTACCCGTACCCCGTGGCCGGCCAGGTCCTGCCCGACGCCGGCACGTACGCGGCGCACGGCGACGGCTTCGCGACGATCGAGGCGTGGCGCCGCCACAACGTCGACACCTTCGTCCAGACGATCTCGGGGCGGATCAAGGAGCTGAAGCCCTGGGTCAAGTTCGGGATCAGCCCGTTCGGCATCTGGCGCAACCGGTCGTCGGACCCCGCGGGCTCGGACACGGCGGGGTCCCAGAGCTACGACGGCCAGTTCGCCGACACCCGCAGGTGGGTGCTCGAGGGGTGGCTCGACTACATCAACCCGCAGATCTACTGGCAGTTCGGGCTCGCCGTCGCCGACTACCGCAAGCTGGTCCCGTGGTGGGCGGACGTCGCCGCCCGGTCCGGCACGCACCTGTACGTCGGCGAGGCGCTGTACAAGGTGACGTCCGGGGTGTTCACCGACCCGGCAGAGCTGTCGAACCACCTCACGTACTGCGCCGAGGTCAGCGACCAGGGCACGCCCGTGCACGGCAACGTGTACTTCTCGGCGGTGCACGTGCCGCAGGACCCGAAGGGGTCGATGTCCCGCGTCCGCGCCGACCACTACAGCCACCCCGCGCTGATCCCCGCGATGGCGCACCTGCCGGCCACGGCGGTCCGCGTGCCCGTGCTCGCCGAGGCGGTGGCCGGGCCCGGTGGCGTGGCCCTCAAGTGGCTCGACACCGGCCCGCGACGCACGGCCGCCACGTCGTTCGCCGTCTACCGCGCGGCAGGGCGGGACGCCGTCGTCGACGTCGAGGACGCGCGGAACCTGCTGGCGACCGTACGCTCGACGGGCGACGTCGAGCAGTTCTACACCGACAGCACGGCCGCGGAGGGCGACAGCTGGACCTACGTCGTCACCGCGCTCGACCGGGTGTGGAACGAGTCGCGGCCGAGCCGCCCGCGCTCGGTCTGAGGACAGCCACCCGCAGGAGGCGACGATGCCCCGGAACCGCACCTCGCTCAGCGCCGCCGTGCTCCTGGTGGCCGGCGCCTTCGTCGCAGCCCTGCTCCCGCCCGGCGCCGTACCGGCGC
>NZ_JBSHCR010000085.1:12148-15256 GCF_053615895.1 Isoptericola sp. NPDC055881 | reverse complement strand
CGCGGACGCCACGGCGGGTGCCTCGACTGAGGGCTCGACGCAGGCTGACTCGAACGTGAACGCGTCGGCTTCGGCTGCTGCGGACGCGAACGCGAACCCGGCTGCTGAGGCTGCGGCGTTTACCGAGGCTGACTCGGCGACGTCTGCTGCGGGCACGGTGGATGCGTCTGCTGCTGCACAGTCGGCGGCGTACACGGACGCGTCGACGAACGCGTCGACGACGGCGGACACCGAGGCGAACGCTGCGGCTGAGGCTGCTGCGGTTGCTGCGGCGAACACCGAGGGTGACGACGACACGAACGCTGCTGCGTCGGCTGACACGTCGGCGGCTGCGGAGGGTGACAACTCTTCGCAGGCTGAAGCTGCTGCGTCGTCGGCTGCGACGGCGGACGCTACGGCGGGTGCGTCGTCCGAGGGCTCGACCGAGGGCACGACCGAGGCTGCTGCTGCGACTGAGGGCACGACCGAGGCCGGTTCGAACGTGAACGCCTCGGCTTCGGCTGCTGCGGACGCTAATGCGAGCCCGGCTGCTCTTGCTGCGGCGACGGCGGATGCTGAGACGACGGCTTCGGCCGCCGCGACGGCGGACGCTGAGGCTGCCGCGGCGTCGGCGGCATACACCGACGCTTCGACGAACGCGTCGACCACGGCTGACACCGAGGCGGATGCTGCTGCTTCGGGTGCTGCGGTTGCTGCGGCGAACTCCGAGGGTGACGACGACACGAACGCTGCGGCGTCGGCCGACACGTCGGCTGCGGCTGAGGGCAACGCGTCGTCGCAGGCTGAGGCTGCGGCGTCGTCTGCCGCGACCGCGGACGCGACGGCGGGTGCCTCGACCGAGGGCTCGACCGAGGCCGGCTCGAACGTTAACGCGTCGGCGTCGGCTGCTGCGGACGCGAACGCGAGCCCGGCTGCTGAGGCTGCGGCGTTCACCGAGGCTGACTCGACGACAACTGCTGCGGGCACGGTGGATGCGTCTGCTGCGGCTCAGGCTGCTGCGCTGACGGAGGCGTCTACGCAGGCGTCGACCACGGCTGACACCGAGGCGAACGCTGCGGCTGAGGTGGCGGCGCAGGCTGCGGCGAACACCGAGGGTGACGACGACACGAACGCCGGCGCGTCGGTGGACCAGTCGGCTGCTGCGGAGGGCAACAACTGGACGGCCGCGGAGGCTGCTGCTTCGGCGGCGGCGACCGCGACCTCCAGCTCGGACGCTTCGACTGATGCTGCGTTCGAGGCGTCGGGCAACCTGAACGCGTCGGCGTCGGCTGCTGCGGACGCGAACGCGAACCCGGCTGCTGAGGCTGCGGCGTACACCGAGGCGGATGCGGCGACCACCGCTTCGGCCGCCGGCACGGTTGACGCTTCCGCTGCAGCTGAGGCTGCTGCGGTGGCCAACGTGATGGCGGGTGCGTCGACCGATGCGTCGACGACGGCTGACACCGAGGCGGACGCTGCGGCTGAGGCTGCTGCGGTTGCTGCGGCGAACTCCGAGGGTGACGACGACACGAACGCTGCGGCGACGGCGGAGGCGTCGGCTGCGACCGATGGTGACAACGCATCGCAGGCTGAGGCTGCGGCGTCGTCGGCTGCGACGGCGGATGCTTCGGCGGGTGCCTCGTCCGAGGGTTCGACTGAGGGCACGACCGAGGCTGCTGCTGCGACCGAGGGCACGACCGAGGCTTCTACCGAGGGTTCGACCGAGACCGACGGTACGGCGGACGCTGCTGCTGCGGCCACGGACGGGAACCTGAACGCGTCGGCGTCGGCTGCTGCGGATGCGAACGCGAGCCCGGCTGCTCTTGCTGCGGCGACGGCGGATGCTGAGACGACGGCCTCGGCCGCCGCGACGGCGGACGCTGAGGCTGCTGCGGCGTCGGCGGCTTACACGGAGGCGTCCACGCAGGCGTCGACCACGGCGGACACCGAGGCGAACGCTGCAGCTGAGGCTGCTGCCGTTGCTGCGGCGAACTCCGAGGGTGACGACGACACGAACGCTGCTGCGTCGGCTGACACGTCGGCTGCAGCTGAGGGCAACGCGTCGTCGCAGGCTGAGGCTGCGGCGTCGTCCGCCGCGACCGCGGACGCGACGGCGGGTGCCTCGACCGAGGGCTCGACGCAGGCTGACTCGAACGTGAACGCTTCGGCTTCGGCTGCTGCGGACGCGAACGCGAGCCCGGCTGCTCTTGCGGCGGCGACGGCGGATGCTGAGACGACGGCTTCGGCCGCCGCGACGGCGGACGCTGAGGCTGCTGCGGCGTCGGCTGCGTACACCGAGGCGTCCACGCAGGCGTCGACCACGGCGGACACCGAGGCGAACGCGGCTGCTGAGGCTGCTGCGGTTGCTGCGTCGAACACCGAGGGTGACGACGACACGAACGCTTCGGCGTCGGCGGAGGCTTCGGCTGCTGCGGAGGGTGACAACTCTTCGCAGGCTGAGGCTGCGGCGTCGTCGGCTGCGACCGCGGACGCGACGGCGGGTGCCACGACCGAGGGCTCGACCGAGGGCACGACCGAGGCTGCTGCTGCGACCGAGGGCACGTCTGAGGCTGCGACCGAGGGCACGTCTGAGGCTGCGACCGAGGGCACGTCTGAGGCTGCGACCGAGGGCACGTCTGAGGCTGCGACCGAGGGCACGTCTGAGGCTGCGACCGAGGGCACGTCCGAGGCCGCTACCGAGGGCACGACCGAGGCTGACTCGAACGTGAACGCGTCGGCGTCTGCTGCTGCGGACGCGAACGCGAACCCGGCTGCGCAGGCTGCGGCGTTCACCGAGGCTGACTCGGCGACGACTGCTGCGGGCACGGTGGATGCGTCTGCTGCGGCGCAGGCTGCGGCGATGACGGAGGCGTCTACGCAGGCGTCGACGACGGCGGACACTGAGGCGAACGCTGCGGCTGAGGCTGCTGCGGTCGCTGCGGCGAACACCGAGGGTGACGACGACACGAACGCTGCTGCGTCGGCTGACACGTCGGCGGCTGCGGAGGGTGACAACTCTTCGCAGGCTGAGGCTGCTGCGTCGTCGGCTGCGACGGCGGACGCTACGGCGGGTGCGTCGTCCGAGGGCTCGACCGAGGGCACGACCGAGGCGGCTGCTGCTACCGAGGT
>NZ_JBSHCR010000085.1:0-12051 GCF_053615895.1 Isoptericola sp. NPDC055881 | reverse complement strand
GGGCACGACCGAGGCTGCTGCTGCGACCGAGGGCACGACCGAGGCTGCTGCTGCGACCGAGGGCACGACCGAGGCTGCTGCTGCGACCGAGGGCACGACCGAGGCTGCTGCTGCGACCGAGGGCACGTCCGAGGCTGGTTCGAACGTGAACGCGTCGGCTTCGGCTGCCGCGGACGCGAAGGCGAACCCGGCTGCTCTTGCTGCGGCGACGGCGGATGCTGAGACGACGGCTTCGGCCGCTGCGACGGCGGATGCTGAGGCTGCTGCGGCGTCGTCCGCGTTCACGGAGGCGTCTACGCAGGCGTCGACCACGGCGGACACCGAGGCGAACGCTGCAGCTGAGGCTGCTGCGGTCGCTGCGGCGAACACCGAGGGCGACGACGACACCAACGCTGCGGCGTCGGCGGAGGCTTCGGCTGCTGCGGAGGGTGACAACTCTTCGCAGGCTGAGGCTGCGGCGTCGTCGGCTGCGACCGCGGACGCGACGGCGGGTGCCACGACCGAGGGCTCGGCCGAGACCGACGGTACGAGCACGACGTCGACCGACGGTACGACCGCGTCCGAGGGCACGACCGAGGCCGACTCGAACGTGAACGCTGCGGCTTCTGCTGCTGCGGACGCTGAGGGCAACCCGGCGGCGCAGGCTGCTGCGACGCCGGACGCGGACACTACGGCGTCTGCTGCTGCGGACACGACGTCGGCTGCTGCGGCGAACGCTGCGGCGGTTGCTGATGTGGCGGCGGGCGCTTCCACGGACGCGTCGACCACGGCTGACACCCAGGCGAACGCTGCTGCGCAGGTGGCGGCACAGGCCTCGGTGACGGGTGACCAGAAGACGGACTCCAACACCGACGGCACGCAGTCGGCGTCGACGGATGTGGACGCTTCTGCTGCGGCTCAGGCTGCGGCGACCGCGGACGCGTCGTCGGGTGCGTCGGGTGACGTGAACGCTGCGGCGTCGGCGAGCACGAACGCGTCGGCGAGCTCGAGCACCTCGGGCAACGCGACGTCCGCTTCGGACGGGGCGTTCTTCGCGATCGAGGTGTCCATCACCTCGCCGAAGGACGGCGAGCGTGTCAGCAGCCGGCCGGTGTTCACCGGTACGGCTGCTCCGGACGCGACGCTCAACCTGATGGCCAAGTCGCACTCTGCTGGTGGTGGCGGCTCGACCGCTGGCGTGGCGCAGTCGGTCATGGCGGATGTCACGTCGTTCACCGGAAGCTCGGTGGCGGTCGACTCCGACGGGAACTGGACCTTCCAGCCCTCGGAGAAGCTCGCTGACGGGGTCTACTCGATGACCGTTGTCGCGACCAACCCGGACGGCAAGGCCACGGACACCGTGACCTTCACCGTCCAGGACGGCGCCGTGACCACCACGGGCACGACGCAGGGTTCGGCGGACTCCTCCGGTTCGGGTGACGGCGACCTGGCGGCGACGGGCGTGGACGCCACGACCGTGGCGGCCGGCGGCATCGCGGCGCTGCTCGCGGCGGCTGGTGGGTCCCTGCTGTTCTGGCGGCGCAAGCGCGGCCAGCGCGAGCAGGCCGTGACCGACACCGCCGGTGAGTGATCACCACAGCACCATCTAGCACGGCCTAGCAGTACCTGAACCACCCGGTTCACCGCGTGCGGCCGGGGTGGTGGGCCTTCGGGCTCCACCACCCCGGCCGTCACGGACAGCACCAAGCGTCACGACTGAGGGGCGAGGCCACACGGCCTCGCCCCTTGGTCGTCGGGTCACGGTCGAGTCCGCGAACTGCCTTGCGGGCGCGCCGACGACGGTCCCCGGTCGTGGCGGTGCAGGTCGGCAGAATCGGGGCGTGCCTGCTCGTCGTCCGACCTCTCCCTCTGCCCGCCGCCCGGCGGCGCGGCCCTCGGGAGCGCGCGGCGGGTCCGCGCGGCCTACGACGACGGCGAACGGCTCGGTCGGCGCCCCGCCGTCGTCGCGCCCCAAGACGTCCGGCTCGAAGACGGGCGGCAAGTCCGGCTCCAAGGCCGGCTCCAAGACAAGCTCGAAGACGTCCAAGGCGGCGTCGCCGAGCGCCTCAGGTGGCCGCCGGGGCTCACGCCGTCCGGCAGGCCCGGCACGGGAGGAGCGGCGTCGCAGCCGGTACGGCCTCGTGCTGCCGGAGGTGCTGACCGTCCGGCTGATCGTGCTGTCGGTGGTGGTGCTGCTCGCGGTCGTGCTGCTCCTGCCGACGGTGCGGGGTGCGGTGCAGCAGTCCCACGAGCTGGACCGGCTGCGCACCGAGCTGGCGCAGAACCAGGCGGAGAACGACCACCTCGACGTGGAGCTCGGCCGCTGGGAGGACCGCTCGTACGTCGAGGAACAGGCGCGCTCGCGCCTCAGCTTCGTCATGCCGTCGGACAAGGTGTGGCGTGTCGTCGACCCGGGCGCGGCGGGGGACGACGACGTCGACCCGGTGACGGGCGAGGCCGTCGGCTCGGGGCCGGTGGGTACGACGAGCGGACCGAGCGTGCCCTGGTACCAGTCGGTGTGGGAGTCGGTGCAGGTGGCCGACGGACCGGCGGGCACCACGGGCGGCGAGGCTAGCGACCCGCCGGACGTGTCGCCGAGCCCGTCGTCGTCCGAGAACGGCTGACGGTCGGCGGGCGGCGCGCCTGCCCCGTGACCCGACCCGTCACCCGGCCCGGTCGAGACCGAGCCGGGCGCTGATCCCTGCGGCGGCGTCGAGCACGACCGGCGCGAGCGCCTCGACCCGCGCCGGCGGCATCGCGGGGCGGTGCGCAGAGACGCTGATCGCGGCGACGATCGCGCCGGACGCGTCGCGCACGGGGGCGGCGACGCACAGCACGCCGGGCTCGTTCTCCTCCAGGTCGAGGGCGACGCCGCGCCGGGCGGACTCGGTCATGACGGCGACGAACTGGTCCGCGGTCAGCACCTCCGCCTCCGGCACGCCACCGGGTTCGGGGCCCACGCGCCGCTCGGCCAGGAACTGGGCTCGCCAGCGGTCGGGCCGGTCGAGCAGCAGCGCCTTGCCGATCCCGGTCCTCGTGAGGGGCATGCGGTGGCCCGTCCGCGAGCGCGTGGGCGCCCCGCGCGTGCCGGGGAGCTTCTCGAGGTAGAGCACCTGTCCGCGATCCTCGATCGCGAGGTGCACGGTGTCGGACACGCGGGCGTGCAGGGCGCGCAGGGGCGCGGCGGCGACCACGGCGACGGGGTTCTCCTGCAGCGCCTGGTAGCCGAGCTCGATGAGGGCGGGGCCGAGCGCGTACCGGTCGTCGATCCGGCGCAGGTAGCCGGCGGTGACGAGCAGCTGCAGCAACCGGTGGGTGGTGCTGCGCCCGACCCCTGTCTCGGCCACGACGTCACGCAGCCGGTCATGGCCGCGGGCGACGGCGTCGACGACGGCGAGACCGCGCGCCAGGGTCTGCGTGCCTGCCGGGGCGGCCAGCGGTCCGGTGGTCGCGGGGCGGGGCGTCGCGGCAGTGGGCGGGTCAGGCACGCGGCGAGATTATCCCGATTATCGGGAGGTCGTCGCGGCGGGCCGGAGCGAGTCCTAGCGTCCCGTCCATGCCCGACGACGCACCCCGCCGCGACGCCGCGCTGGTCGCCGTCGACTGGGGTTCCAGCAGCTTCCGTGCCTGGCTCCTGGACGCCGCAGGCGGCGTGCTCGACGAGGTCCGCGCGGCCGACGGCTCGCTGCGCACCTCCGAGGGCGCGCGCACCGTGACCGAGCGCGCGATGGCCTTCCGGGCGACGTTCGCCCGACGCTGCGGGGCCTGGCTCGACCGCCGTCCCGGGCTGCCGGTGGTGGTGGCGGGCATGGCCGGCAGCGACCACGGCTGGCGCGACGCCGGCTACCTCGACGTCCCGGTGGGCCTCGACCGCCTGGCCCACCACCTCGCGCCCGCGCCCCTGGACTCCTCCGGCGACCCGCCCGTCGCGGACGGCGTCGTGCACGTGGTGCCCGGGCTGCGGGTGCCGGGGCCCGACCCGGACGTCCTGCGGGGCGAGGAGGTGCAGCTCCTGGGCGCCCTCGACGAGCTCGCCGGCGGCGCCGCGCCGGCGGACGACCAGGCGCTGACGGTCGTGCTGCCGGGCACGCACGCGAAGTGGGTGCGGCTCGACGGCGGTCGCGTCGTGGGCTTCTCCACCGCCATGACCGGGGAGGTGTTCGCGCTCCTGCTGCGCGACAGCGTCCTCGCCCGGCTGGCGGACGGCGGCCCGACGGCGGAGCCGACACCCGCTTTCGACGACGCCCTCGACCTCGAGGCGAAGCAGGGCGACGACCGCGGCCTGCTCACGCTGCTCTTCACGGCGCGCACGCTCGTCCAGGCGGGACGCCTGGCGCCGGCGGACGTGGCCGACCACGTGTCGGGCCTCCTGGTGGGCTCGGAGGTGCGGCACGCACGACGGACGGCGCCCCCCGGCGTCGTCGCGGTCGGCGGCGCCGGGCCCCTCGCGGCGCGCTACCGCCGCGCGCTGGTCCGGCACGGCGCGGACGTCCGCACGCTCGCGGAGCCTCTCGCCGCGCGGGGCCTGTGGCGCGTCGCGGTGGGCGCAGGCCTCGTCCACACCTCGCCGTCCAGCACCGCCCCGAGCACACCGTCGACGGCACCATCGACCGCACCATCGACCACGGAGGCCCGCCCATGACGCCGGACGCCACCGGCCTCGTCGCCATCCTGCGCGGGATCACGCCCGCGGAGGCGGCGGCCGTCGCCACCGCCGTCCTCGACGCCGGCTTCGACGCCGTCGAGGTGCCCCTCAACTCGCCGGAACCGCTGGAGTCGGTGCGGCGGGTCCGTGCCGCCGTCGGCTCCGGCGCCAGGGTGGGCGCGGGCACCGTCCTCAGCCCGGAGGACGTGGGGCGCGCCGCGGACGCCGGCGCGTCGCTCGTCGTCTCTCCGAACACCCGGGCCGACGTCGTGGCGGAGACCGTGCGGCTCGGCCTGGAGAGCTACCCGGGCGCGGCGACGCCCACCGAGGCGTTCGCGGCGCTGGACGCCGGCGCCACGGCGGTGAAGGTCTTCCCCGCCCAGGTGGTCGGGGTGTCCGGGCTGCGCGCCTGGGCGAGCGTGCTGCCCGCCGGCGCGCGCCTGGTCCCGGTGGGCGGCGTCGACCTGACGACGCTGCGCGGGTGGGCCCGCGCGGGTGCGGACGGCGCGGGCGTCGGCACATCGCTGTACCGGCCGGGGGACGCCGCGGCGGAGGTCGGGGCCAGAGCCGCCGCCCTCGTGCAGGAGTGGAGGAAGCCGTGAAGATCACGTCCCTGACGACGTACGCCGTCCCGCCCCGCTGGTTGTTCCTCAAGATCGAGACGGACACGGGCGTCGTCGGCTGGGGCGAGCCCGTCCTCGAGGGCCGCGCCGCCTCCGTCGCCGCGGCCGTCGAGGAGCTTGCCGACTACCTGGTCGGCAAGGACCCGCGCCGCGTCGAGGAGCACTGGACCGTGCTGTACCGGTCGGGCTTCTACCGCGGCGGCGGGATCCACATGAGCGCGCTCGCGGGCATCGACCAGGCCCTGTGGGACATCACCGGCAAGGCGCACGACGCCCCGGTGCACGAGCTCCTCGGCGGGCGCGTGCGCGACCGGATCAAGGTCTACTCGTGGATCGGCGGCGACCGGCCGTCGGCCACGGCGGACGCCGCCCGCGAGGCCGTGGCCCGCGGCTTCACCGCGGTGAAGATGAACGGGCCCGAGGAGCTGCAGTACCTGGACACGCGCGACAAGGTCGAGCGCGTGGTGGCGAACGTCGCAGCGGTGCGTGAGGCGGTCGGGCCCGACGTCGGCATCGGCGTCGACTTCCACGGCCGCGTGCACCGCCCGATGGCGCGTGTGCTGCTCGACGCGCTGGCGCCCTACCACCTGATGTTCGTGGAGGAACCGGTGCTGTCGGAGCACGTCGACGGGATCGCGGACGTGCTGCGGACCTCGACGACGCCGATCGCGCTGGGGGAGCGGCTGCACTCGCGCTGGGACTTCAAGGACGTCATCACGTCCGGTGTGGTGGACGTCATCCAGCCGGACCTGTCGCACGCGGGCGGCATCACCGAGGTCCGCAAGATCGCGGCGATGGCGGAGGCGTACGACATCGCCGTCGCCCCGCACTGCCCCCTCGGCCCGGTCGCGCTCGCCGCGTGCCTGCAGCTCGACGCCGTCGCGTACAACGCCGTGATCCAGGAGCAGAGCCTCGGCATCCACTACAACACCACCAACGACCTGCTCGACTACGTCGTCGACCCGTCGGTCTTCGCGTACGCCGACGGGATGGTCGAGATCCCGCGCGGTCCCGGCCTCGGCATCGAGGTGGACGAGGACTACGTCCGGGAGCGGGCGGTCGTCGGGCACCGGTGGCGCAACCCGGTGTGGCGGCACCCCGACGGCTCCGTCGCGGAGTGGTGAGCGAGAATGGGGGCGTGACCGACCAGACCCCCGCCAGCGCGCCCGCCGACGACCCCACCGTCGTCACCGACCGTGACCTCGAGGTGCTCGCCGAGCAGCTCGGGCGCACGCCGCGGGGCGTCGTCGGCATCGCCGCGCGCTGCGTGTGCGGCCGTCCGCTCGTGGTGCGCACCGCGCCGCGCCTGCCCGACGGCACGCCGTTTCCCACGACCTACTACCTCACGCACCCGGGTGCCGTCGCGGCCGCGTCGCGGCTGGAGGCGGAGGGTGTGATGAAGGAGATGACGGAGCGGCTCGGTCAGGACGAGGAGCTCGCGGCGGCGTACCGGCGCGCGCACGAGCACTACCTCGCACGACGGGCGGAGCTCGGCGACGTCGAGGAGATCGCCGGCATCTCCGCAGGCGGCATGCCCACCCGCGTCAAGTGCCTCCACGTGCTGATGGGGCACGCGCTGGCCGCCGGCCCGGGGGTCAACCCGCTCGGCGACGAGGCGCTCGCGCTGGTCCGCGACCAGTGGCGGCCCGACCGCTGCTCCTGCTGACGCTCGAGCGCCGGGCTGTCGGCGCTCGACCGGCGGGAGGTCGGTGGTGGGTGAGAGGGTGACCGCGTGACAGAACGCTCCTCCATCGCCCCGGCCGTCCCGACCACGGGGACCCGGGTCGCCGCCATCGACTGCGGCACCAACTCGATCCGCCTCCTCGTCGCCGACGTGGACCGCGACGGCACCCTCACCGAGGTCGACCGCAGGCTGCAGATCGTGCGCCTCGGCCAGGGGGTGGACCGCACCGGCGAGCTCGCTCCGGAGGCGCTGGCGCGCACGCTGGAGGCGACGCGCGAGTACGCCGCGGTGATCGCGCAGACCGGGGCCACGCGGGTGCGGTTCGTCGCGACGTCGGCCACCCGCGACGCGCGCAACCGGCAGGAGTTCTTCGACGGCGTCCGGGCCGCCGTCGGCGTCGACCCCGAGGTCGCGTCGGGGCGCGAGGAGGCGGAGCTGTCGTTCCGCGGGGCGACGGCGGGCGTCGCGGGCCAGCACGCCGGGCCGTACCTGGTGGTGGACCTCGGGGGCGGGTCGACCGAGCTCGTGCTCGGCACGACGACGCCGGAGGCGGCCCTGTCGCTCGACATCGGGTCGGTCCGCATGACCGAGCGGCACCTGCACACCGACCCGCCCACGGAGGCCGAGGTGGAGGCCGCCCGTGCCGACGTGCGCGCCGCGCTCGACGAGGCCGCGCGGACCGTCCCGTTCGGCCGGACGGTGACGCTCGTGGGTCTCGCGGGGTCGGTTACCTCGGTGACGGCGTACGCCCTGGCGCTGCCGGAGTACCGGCGCGAGCGGGTGCACGGCGCTGTGCTCGGCGTCGACGAGGTGCTCGCCGCCAGCGACGACCTGCTGCACCGCAGCCGCGCCGAGCGCCTCGCCCTCGGCTTCATGCACCCCGGCCGGGCCGACGTCATCGGCGCCGGCGCGCTCGTCTGGGCAGAGGTCGTGCGGCGCGTGCGCGACGACGTCGCTGCCGCGGGCGGCACGCTGAGCGACGTCGTCACGAGCGAGAGCGACATCCTCGACGGCATCGCACTGTCGCTCGCCTGAGGGTCGGAGGTCGCACCGTGGACGCCCCGACTGCGGGGCTCTGAGGCAGTCGTAGAATGGTGATCATGCCTCAGAACGTTCTGTCGTCGGACACCTCTGTCCAGGACGCGCCCGCAGCGGCGCCGCGGCCCCGCAAGGTCCCCCGCATCGTCGTCCTCGGCGGTGGTTCCGTCGGCCTCTACGTGGCGCGACGTCTGCGCCGCAAGCTCGGCAAGCAGGACGCGGCGATCGTCGTCGTCGACCCGCGCCCGTACATGACGTACGCGCCGTTCCTGCCCGAGGCGGGCGCGGGCTCGATCGACGCGCGCGACGTCGTCGCCCCGCACCGCAAGGCGCTCAAGGGCATCGACGTGCTGCAGGGCCTGGTCAACCACATCGACCACGCCGCGCACAAGATCACGATCCACCCCGAGGAGGGCCCGGACTACGAGGTCTCCTACGACCAGCTCGTCGTCGGCCTCGGCTCGGTGTCGCGCACGCTGCCCATCCCGGGGCTCGCGGAGACCGCGATCGGCTTCAAGAACGTGGAGGAGGCCATCGCGGTCCGCAACCACGTGCTCAACCGCATGGACGTGGCGTCCTCGACGTGGGACGCGGACGCGCGCCGCCGCATGCTGACCTTCACGTTCGTCGGCGGCGGGTTCGCCGGCATCGAGGCGCTCGCCGAGATCGAGGACATGGCGCGGTACGCGACGCGCAACTACCCGACGATCGACGCCGACGACCTGCGCTTCGTGATGATCGAGGGTTCCGGCCGCATCCTGCCCGAGGTCTCCGAGCCGATGGGGCTCTGGGCGCTCGACGAGATGAAGAAGCGCGGCATCGAGTTCCACCTCAACACGTTCCTGTCGTCCTGCGTGGACGGTCACGTCGTGACGTCGACGGGCGTCGAGTTCGACACCGAGACGATCGTGTGGACCGCCGGCGTCAAGGCGAACCCGGTCATCAAGGAGGAGTCGGACCTCCCGTTCGACAAGCTCGGCCGCGTCATCGTCAAGCCCACCCTGCAGGTCGCCACGGAGGACGGCGAGATCGTCCCCGACGCGTGGGCCGCGGGCGACTGCGCCGCCGTGCCGGACGTGCTCAACCCGGGCCAGTTCTGCCCGCCGAACGCGCAGCACGCCATCCGCGAGGCCACGAAGCTCGCCGACAACATGATCGCCGTCCTCAAGGGCCAGCAGCCCGAGGACTACAGCCACAAGAGCGTGGGCGTCGTCGCCTCCCTCGGTCTGTACAAGGGCGTCGCGGAGCTGTTCGGGTTCCTGAAGCTGCGCGGCCCGCTCGCGTGGCTCGCGCACCGTGGCTACCACGTCATGGCGATGCCGACCGGCAACCGCAAGGTGCGGATCCTCATCGGCTGGGCCGGCCAGTTCCTCATGGGCCGCGAGATCGTGTCCCTCGGCTCGCTGCACGACCCGCGCGACGAGTTCCGCAAGGCCTCCGTGCCCCCGAAGCAGCCGGGCCAGAAGGTCGAGCAGAAGGCTGAGTCGTCGGCCGCGCGCGCCGAGAAGGGCTGAGTCCCTTCGGTACCGTGAGCGGGCGCCGGGTCGACCCTTCGGGGGTCGGCCGGGCGCCCGCTCCGTCGTTCTCGCCCCCGTAGCCCAACTGGCAGAGGCAGCCGGCTTAAACCCGGTCAAGTCCCGGTTCGAACCCGGGCGGGGGCACTGCCGCGTCGAGGCCAGACGGCGGGGTCGCCGGTCATCGCCGTGGCGACGTCGGCGCCGGCCCGCCGGAACGCGTCGACCACGCGGCGCACCGCCAGCCGCTCGGCCCGGTCGGGCCGGAGCACGGCGGAGATGTGCCGTGCCGAGGCGATGTCGGCCAGCTCGCGCAGCACCAGGCCCGCACCGGTGGGGGTGGTGAAGCGCGGCAGGACGGCGACCTGGTCGCCCGCCGTGACGAGGGCCTCGATGAGGCGGTTGTCGCGCAGCCGCTGCGTGACGCGCAGGGCCGCCCCCGTGGCCTGCTCGACGGCGAGGCGCACCGAGTCGAACGGGTAGCCGAGCGGCACGCCGATCCAGTCCTGGTCGACGAGGTCGGACGGCCGCACCCTCGGCAGGCGCGCGAGCGGGTGCCCGGCCGCCATCGCGATGTCGAGCGGCTCCCGGGCGAGCGGCACCACCGTGAGCCCCTCGGTGCCGGCCGGCCGCACGCTGGTCAGGGAGTGCGCGACGACGACGTCGTGGTCGGCGGTGAGCGGGCCGTACTCGGCCTCGGCGATGTCGACGTCGGCGCAGCGCAGCGCGATCGCGGTGTCCGCCAGCTCGGCCATGACCCGCGGGAGCAGGAACGTCGCCGCGCTCGGCAGGGCGGCCACGGTGACGGTGCCCGACGGCTCGCCGGTGAACGCGTCCCACCGGGCCTGCACCTGCTCGATGGCGGCGGCGACGGTGGCGCCGCCCTCGGCGAGCAGGCGCCCGGCCTCGGTGAGGCGCAGCCCGCGGCCCGAGGGCTCGACGAGCGCGGTGCGCAGCTCGCGCTGGGCGGTCCGCAGCTGCTGGGACACGGCCGAGGGCGTGCGGTGGGTGGCGCGGGCCACCTCGGTGACGCTGCCGCGTTCCGCGAGCTCGCGGAGCAGCTCCAGGTGCCGGACGTCCATGAAGGCAGACTACAGACAGCGTGTAGAAGGTTTCGCTTGTCCTTCATGTTCGCCGCGGGAAGGCTGGGCGCATGCCCACCCGCCACCGGCTGCTCGCCGTGCTCGTCGCCCTCATGTGGGGTCTGAACTTCATCGCGATCGACGCGTCCCTGCAGCACTTCCCCCCGATGTTCCTCGTGGCGCTGCGGTTCGCGCTCATCGCCGTGCCCACCGTGCTGTTCGTGCCGTGGCCCGACGTGCCCGTGCGCTGGCTCGTCGGGTACGGCCTCGGGTTCGGCACGCTCCAGTTCCTCTTCCTGTACTGGGGGATGGCGGCGGGCATGCCCGCCGGGCTGGCGTCGCTGGTGCTGCAGATGTCCGGCCCGTTCACCGTGCTGCTGGGCGCGACGTTCCTGCGCGAGCGCGTGAGCGGCCGCCAGGTGCTCGGCATCCTGGTGGCGGTGGGCGGCCTCACGCTGGTCGCGTGGCAGCAGGCGGCGACGGCGACGGTCGTGCCGTTCCTGCTCACCCTCGCGGGAGCCTTCGGCTGGGCGATCGGCAACGTCTGCAACCGGCAGGCGAAGCCGCAGAGCCCGCTCCGCCTCACCCTGTGGATGTCGGTCGTGCCGCCGCTGCCGATGCTGGCCCTGTCCCTGCTGGTCGAGGGGCCCGGCGAGATCGCGCACTCCCTCACGTCGTGGGGCGAGCCGGGGGCCGTCGGCGCCGTCGTCGGCCTGGCGTACACCGTCCTGGTGGGCACGGTGCTCGGCTCCGGCGTGTGGACCTGGCTCATGGCCCGGCACCCGGCAGGCGTCGTCGCGCCGTTCTCCATGCTGGTGCCCGTGGTGGGCATGACGGCGGCCTGGCTCCTGCTCGGCGAGCGGGTCACGCTCGGTGAGGCTGTTGGGGCGGTGCTCGTCGTGGGCGGGGTCCTCTTCGGCAGCACGAGGGCTGCCCGGCGCCTTCTGCCGTCAGCAGAACGGCCGACCGTCGGGCCGCTCACGGAGCCGTCGGGCGCCGGCCGCGGGTAGCGTCGTCGGCATGACGGCGGACATGCGGGTCGGCACGACGGAGAGCGTCGGCGAGACGCGGCACGTGCGCGAGCCGCTCCTGCGGCACCTGGTCGGCGCCATCCTGCGCCGCGCCCGCCTGAGCCAGGGCCGCACCCTGCAGGAGGTCGCGAGCACCGCACGCATGTCCACCGCGTACCTGTCGGAGGTGGAGCGCGGCCGCAAGGAGGCGTCCTCGGAGGTCCTGGCCGCGGCGTGCGCGGCGCTCGGCATCCGCCTCGTCGACCTCGTCGCGCAGGCGCACGACGCCCTCGCGGCCAGCGCCGAGCACCAGCAGCGCATCCGCGTGCTCACCTCGGCCCGCGACCGGTCGTCGGCGGTCCGCCACGTGCGCTCGACGTCGTCGTCGGACGTCGTCGCCCTCGCCGCCTGACCGCTTCCGCAACGTGCGTGCTGACTTGATCCTCAAACGGACCGTTTGAGGATCAAGTCAGCAC
>NZ_JBSHCR010000084.1:0-15295 GCF_053615895.1 Isoptericola sp. NPDC055881 | reverse complement strand
GTTCGGTCTCGTCCGCGCGCAGGACGAGACCGAACCGCTACGTCGACGACGACCGACGCCGTCTTAGTTGCCGGTCACCCGGAGCGACCGCACGAGGTTGCCGAACCGCTCCTGCGAGGCCGCACCGCGGGGGCCGCTGTACGACAGGACCACCGCGTCGTCGCCGCGTCGGAGCTCCACCGTTCCCAGGAAGCACGGCAGCCCCTCGGACGTGACGTCGTCGCCCAGCCGGACCACGACGGCGTCCGCGCCCGGGACGTCGTACCGGTACCCGGCTGTCGGGACGGCATCGAGGGCGTCCCCCGGCTCGGTCACGGCCGTGACCGTCTCCCGCGGCCCGCCCGCCGACCAGTCGACCCCGTCCGGCGGCGGCACCTGCGCCCACCCGGGCGGCAGCGCCAGCCGCAGCCCCAGCACGCCCGACGACGTCTCGCGCCACCCGGCGGGGACGGCCGACGTCGGCAGCTCCGGCAGGTCCTGCGCACCCGGCACCCGCTCCGCCTCGGCGGCGAAGCCCAGCGTCCCCAGGAGCTGCAGCGCCAGGGCGCGCCCGTCGGCGGTGGCGGGCGTCTCGACCGTCACGACGTACCCGCGCCCGCCGGCACGTCGCACGTGCGCGGTGGCGCGCTCGACGCCGTCCTCGGACCGGGTCTCGACCTGCACCACGTCCGCGCCGTCGAGCGGGAAGGTGGACGCCGGGTCGAGGGGCGACGACGCGATCGAGCCGGGCCACGCCGCGAACTCGGCGGCCTGCCGGACCGTCAGGGACGCCGACCCGTCGGCGTTCGCGGACCGCGTCTCGGACCCGGCGGGGAACGCCTCGGCGACGCCACGGTCGTCGGCCCAGCCGCGAGGCGCCGCGTACTCCAGCCCGGCGAGCTCCGCCGTCCGCCAGCCGTCCGGGACCCCGGCCACGAACCCCTCGAGCGGCCGCAGCTCCGCCACGCCCTCCGCCGACGGCAGGGGCGGGGCGTCCTCGTCCACGGACACCGATCGCACGAGGTCGGTGAACAGGTCCTCGCCCTCGTCCGCGTCCCGCCACACCAGGGTCACCTGCACCACGTCGCCGGTCTCGCTGACGACCTGCAGCGTGCCGTCGAAGTCCTGCACCATGCTCGGGACGTCGGAGAAGTCCTGCGTGACGTACCGCGCCGACCGCGCACCCGGGACGTCGACGTCCACGGGCGTGAGCCCGGAGCCGGTCGGCACCAGCGCCAGGTCGTCCGCGGGCTGGACCTGGACGAAGCTCTGCTCGCCCTCGTCCCGGTCGTCCTCCCAGACCCCGGCGGTGGTCGGCTCGAGGCCAGGCGGCACCGCCAGCCGCACCCCGCCGACGGCCACGGGGGTCCAGCCCGCCGGGACGTCGTGCGCCGCGGGGTCGATCGTCGTCGTGCCGCCCGGGAGCAGCCCCGCGCCCGCGACGACGCCCACGGCGGCGAGCGCCCCGACGCCGGTCAGCGCGGCGCGCCGTGCCCGGACGCGCCGCACCGCGCGGCGCCCCATGGCCGCGCCGTCGAGCCCGGTCACCGGTCCCACCTGGCCGGCGGCGTGCTGGAGCTCTGCCAGAAAGTCGTCCTGGAGGGTCATCGGACCGTCCCCTTCCTCGTCGTCGCGGTCGGTGCGGTCGGTGCGGTCGGTGCGGTCGGTGTGGTCGTTGTGGTGCCGTGCGTGCCCTCCGCACCCAGCAGCCGGCGCAGTCGCGCCAGCCCGCGGGACCCGCCCGACTTCACCGCGCCCACCGAGATCCCCAGCTCGTCGGCGGTCTGTGCCTCCGAGCAGTCGAGGAGGTAGCGCAGGACGACGACGCGGCGCTGGCCCTCGGGCAGCTCCCGCAGCGCGCGCACCAGCTGGTCGCGGTCCACCACGGTGCGGGTCGCGTCGGGCTCGGGGGCGGGGCGCAGGTCCGCCGGGTCGGACAGCACGTCGTGGCGCGTGCGGCGCCAGCCGTCGATGCGCGCCGTGGCGAGGACGCGGCGCGCGTACGCGAACGGGTCGCCGTCGCCGACCCGTCCCCAGGCGCGGTAGGTCCGTTCGAGCGCGAGCTGGACCAGGTCGCCCGCGCGGTGCTCGTCCCCGCACAGGAGGTAGGCGATCCGGGAGAGGGCGGGCGTGCTCGCTGCGGCGAACGCCGTGAAGCGTTCCGCCGCGGTCTGGCCCGCCGCCACGACCTGGACGCGTTCGTCGCTCGTCTCGCCGACGAGCGTCGGGACGCCGTGACTCGTCATGGGTACCGCCTGCGTCGTGTCTGCATGGACCATAGACGCCGCCGACGGCCGGGAGGTTGCCCCGGAGGGTCAGGGAGTCGTGCGGTCCGTGGCGAGGAGGCCGTAGACGAGGGTGTCCGTCCACTCGCCCTTGGACCACCAGTCGGCGCGCAGGTGCCCCTCGCGCCGCATGCCGACCCGCTCGCAGAGCCGCGCGGACGCCTCGTTGCGGGCGTCGAGCTGCGCGACGACGCGGTGCATGCCGTAGAAGTCGAACGCGAGGTCGAGGACGGCGCGCACCGCCTCGGTCGCGAAGCCCTGGCCGGTGTGGCCGGGATGGAAGACCCAGCCGATCTCGCCCCGGGAGACCGTGTCGCCCGTCGTCCACAGGGCGACGTCGCCGACGACCTGACCGTCGTGCTCCACGACCAGCGCGAGGGCGGAGCCGGGCTCGTCGATCGTCGTGCGGGCGAGACGCTTGGCGAGCTGCGCCTCCGCGACCTCCGGCGTCCACGGCTCCTCGAGCAGGTAGCGGGCCACGTCGGGGTCGGCGTAGTAGGCGAGCAGGGGCTCGAGGTCCTCCGCGCGGTGCGCGCGCAGGACCAGTCGGCCCGTGGTCACCGGCAGCGGGGTCTCGGTCGTCACGGTCAGGCACCCTACGCGTCGCGGCGCGGGACGCGCGAAGGGAAGCCGCGGAAATGCGTGGCGCGGCGGGGATCCAGGGCGCACCGTGGGCCCATGAGCACTCCCGCGACCACCCCGACGTGGCGCCTCCTCGAACCGCCCCGCGCGGACCGTCTCGACGCCCCCGACGCGTGGGCGTACCACGGCATCGCCGCGGTGGAGCGGGAGGTGGCGCTCGCCGACCTCGGCCACGACGACTTCCCGCCGCGCGCCGTCGACATCCTGGTGGGCGACCTCCACCCGGAGCGCGCCCGGCGGTACCGGTGGGTCGCCGTGGAGGGCGACGACGGCGCGCCCCGCGTCGTCGGGCACGGCGTGCTGCTGCTGCCCGTGACGGACAACCGCCATCTCGCCGTCGTGCGGATCGCCGTGCTGCCCTCGCACCGCCGGCGGGGGATCGGCTCGGCCATCGCGGACCGGCTGCGCCGGGTCGCGCTCACGGAGGGCCGCACCACGGTCTTCGCGGAGGTGGAGTTCGCCGCCGAGCCGCCGGCGGACGCCCCCGACGCGCTGGCTCCCGCCGAGGGGGCCGGCCACGTGTCCGCCGACCTTCCCGGGATGCGGTTCGCGCGCCGCGCGGGCCTGCGGCTGGAGATCGTGAGCCGGCGCTCCGTGCTGGACACCCCGCTGCCGGACGGCGTCGTCGACGGGTTCGTCGCCGAGGCCGCGGCGCACGCCGGCGACGCCTACCGGGTGCACACCTGGCAGGACCCGGCACCGCAGGAGTGGGTGGCGCAGCTCGCCGGGCTGGAGCAGAAGCTCTCCGAGGACGAGCCGAACGGCGGCCTCGCGCTGGAGGTCGAGCGGTGGGACGAAGAGCGGATCCGCGAGGAGGAGGCGAAGCGCGCCGAGCGCGGCAAGAGCGGCCTCGTCGCCGTCGCGGAGCACGTCGCCACGGGCACGCTGGCGGGCATGACGCTGCTCGTCTTCGCGCACGACCGCCCGGAGCTCACGGACCAGGACAGCACGGTCGTGCTGCCGGAGCACCGCGGGCACCGGCTCGGGATGCTGCTCAAGGCGGTGAACCTGCGCGAGCACGCGCGGCTGCGCCCCGGCACCCGGCGCATCTCCACCTGGAACAACGAGACCAACGGGCCGATGCTGGCCATCAACACGGCCCTGGGGTTCCGCCCGGCGGGCGGCTCGGCGGAGCTGCAGGCGACCCTGGCCGACGTGGTGCCGTTGAGCCGTACCTGAACCCCGGCGCCGAGGCCAGGGGAGCGGGCCAGGGGAGCGGCTCAGGGGAGCGGCGCAGTGGAGCGGCTCAGGGGAGCGGGACCTCGAGGGGCTCGCCGGGTGCGAGCCGCCGGTACCGCGCGCCGCCCAGCCCACCCGCGACGCGGTCGACGAGCGCGAGGCCGGCGTCGTTGAGGATCGCGTCGTGGATCGGGACGGCGACCCGCGGGGCCACCTGCCGCAGGTAGTCGACCGACTCGGAGAGCTTGAGCCACGGCGCGGCCACCGGCAGGGCCAGCACCTCCACCCGCGCCCCCGCGGGCGGGGGCGTGAACGAGTCGCCGGGGTGGAGGACGACGCCGTCGACGAGGTAGGCGACGTTGGCGGGCGGCGGCAGGTCCGGGTGGATGGTCGCGTGCACGTGGCCCACCGCCTGGACGGCGAAGCCCGCGGCGTCGAACGACGCACCACCGTCGACGGCGTGCAGGCGGTCGGCGGGCGCACCGGCGTCGGTCAGCTGCTCGACGACGGACGCCGGGGCCCACAGCTCCAGCGCCGGGTCGTCGGTGAGCGCCGCCGCGACGCGCGGCACGTCCACGTGGTCCGGGTGCTCGTGCGTGACGAGGACGGCGTCGGCGCCCGCCAGGACGCGCGGGTCGGTGAACGTGCCCGGGTCGACGACGAGGGTGCGTCCGTCCCGCTCCAGGCGGATCCCGGCGTGGCCCCAGGCGGTCAGGGTGAGGGAAGGCATGCCGTCATCCTCCACCCGCTACGGCTCGTCGCGCTCCCGGGTGTGCTCGACCAGGGCAGGCAGCAGCACCTCCCACGAGGACGGCGGCGGCACCTGGTGACCCACGCCGTCGAGCAGCAGCAGCCGCGCGCCGGGGATCTCCGCGGCCAGCGCGGCGCCGTGGCCGGGGAACAGCGGGTCCTCGCGGCCGTGCACGACGAGCGTCGGGACGCCGACGTCGGCGAGGGTGCCCGCGAACGGGGCACCGGGCTCGGCCGCGAAGTGGTTGGTCCCGGCGGTCGGGTCGGTCGAGCGCTCGACGGCGCGGGCGGCGACGGCGCGGGTGCGCGACTCGTCGAAGTCGCCCCGGCCGGTGAGCGCGCGGTCCTCCGCGACGGCGGCGTCGACCAGCGCGGCGGTGTCGGCGGGGTCGGGGGAGGGGCCGTCCCAGAGGCCGTGCAGCTCGGGCGCCGACGGCGGGAGGTCCGCGTCGCCAGGGCCGCGGACGGCGCGGCTGGTGGCGACCAGCGTGAGGCCCGCGACGCGGTCCGGATGCTCGAGCGCGAGCTCCTGGGCGATGACGCCGCCCATCGACAGACCCACGAGGTGCGCCCGGGCGACGCCCAGGTCGTCGAGCACCCGCAGGGCGTCCTCCGCGAGGTCCCGGCCGGTGTAGTCCGGCGCGCCGGGCGGGCAGGTGGTGGACCGGCCCGTGTCGCGGTGGTCGTACCGCACGACGTGCCGGCCCCGCTCCGCGAGGGCCGCGCACAGGTCCGCCGGCCACCAGTCCATCGGTGACCCGACGCCTCCGACCAGCAGGACCGTGGGGTCGGCGGGGTCGCCGACGGACTGGTAGCACAGGCGGACGCCGTCGACGTCGGCGAACCGTTCCGGGCCGAGGGAGTCGCCGTCGGCGGGCCCGAGGTGTCGTGTCATTCCTGGTCGACGCCGCGGGCCCGCCGAACTCATCGCTGGACGGCGTTCACGCGAGGCGCAGCAGCGCCTGCACGGGGGTGTGGTCGCTGGGGTAGCGGCCGTCCTTCGTCCAGGTGTTGATGGTCGCGGCGAGCACCTCGGTGCCCGGGGTGGCGAGGACCCAGTCGATGCGGTCCCCGCCGGGCACGGGCGTGCCGTAGTTCGGGAACGACCCGACCTCCGGGGTGAGCTGCGTCGCCGCGGCGCGCCAGGTGTCGAGCAGCCCGCCGTCGGTGACGAGGACGTCGTACGGGGCGGACCGTTCCGCGGCGGCGTTGCAGTCCGCCGTGAAGACGACGGGCAGCCCGAAGCCGGCCGCGAGGTCGCGCACCACCTCGGCGCTGCGCACGCGCGCGTTCTCCGACTGGTGGTCGAAGTGCGAGTTCACGTGCACGAACTCGGTGCCGGTGCGCTCGTCGCGGAAGCGGGCCCAGGTGACGATGCGGGTCACCGAGTTGCCCCACGTGGCGGAGCCGATGACGTCCGGGGTGTCGGACAGCCAGAACTGGTCCCACCACAGCAGCGTGAGGCGCCGCGCGTCGTAGAAGATCGCGGAGTGCTCGCCGTCCGCGCCGCCCGAGCGGCCGTAACCGACGGTGCGGTAGTGCTTGCCCAGCCCGTCCTCGACGGCGACGAGCTGCTGGAACTCGGCCTCCTGGACCCCGAGGATCGTCGGCTGCTCCAGGGCGAGGAACGCGCTGACGAGCGGGGCGCGGTCCGGCCAGTGGTCCGGTTCGCCGGGGTGCGTCGCGTCCTCGCGGTCCAGGCGGATGTTGAAGCTCATCGCGTGCAGGGTGGAGCCCCGGGCCGGGCCGATCAGCGCGCCCTGGCGCGGGCGGGTGGCGGTCGTGGCCGCGGCCGCGCCGGGGGCGGCGAGGGCGCCCGCGACGCCCAGGGCGCCGAGGGTCCCGGCGGCGGCCAGGGCGCCGCGGCGGGTGACGCCGGCGGGTGCGGAGCTGCGGTGGTCCATGTCGTCCTCCAGAAGGTGGCTGGCAAGGGTCGTCCGTTGCCCGACCATCCCATCGGGAGCACATGACCGCTCGACGGACGGGAGGTGGACGGCGGACGACGGCGCCGTGACCAGGGCCTCGCCCGCCGCGCGTCGCCGGCCCGCACTAGGGTCGTCGCATCGTGCCGAACCCCGACCCCACCCCGAACCCGAACCCGAACCTGAACCCGGACCCCGGTCCCGTCACCGACCCGTCGTCCGACACCGCCCGCCTCGTCGCCTGGGGCCAGGAGCTGCGCACCGTGCACGCCCGCCTGCGCGACGCCATGGAGGTGGCCCGCGAGGCCGTCTCCGACGCCGAGGCCCTCGGCGCGACAGCTGACCCGCGCCACCGGCTCGGCCTGCACTGCCATGGCTTCTGCCAGGCCCTCGAAGGCCACCACCGCGGCGAGGACAACAACGTCTTCACCACCCTGCTCGACCTGCGCCCCGACCTCACGGGCGTCGTCGCCGAGCTGCAGCGCGACCACCGGACGCTGGACCACCTGCTCGGCGAGCTCGCCCGTGCCGTCGACGCCCAGGCCGACGCCGCCACCCTCGAGCGGCACCTGGACGGCATCGACGCCGTCATGGAGACGCACTTCCGGTACGAGGAGAAGCGGCTGGTCGAGGTGCTCGACGAGCCGGCCGTCGCGGCGGCGCTCGCGGGCACCGACCGGCGCGCAGCGCTGGGCCCGCTCGCCTGACTCCCACCGTCGTGACCCGACGCGGCGTCATCTCGTCGGAGGGGTGAGCAGCGGTCGTCGTGCAGACTGGCCCGACCGCCCGCCCGACGAGAGGTCCGCCATGCCTGCCACACCTGCCATGCCCGACACGTCCCCCGCCCGCCAGCCCCTGTCCGTCGTGGGCCGGGTGTTCGCCGTCGTCGCCGTGGTCGAGGCGTTCACCTGGGCAGGCCTGCTGGTCGGCATGTTCCTCAAGTACGTCACGGAGTCCACCGAGGCGGGGGTCTGGCTGTTCGGCCGGCTGCACGGCGCGGCGTTCGTGGCGTACGTCGTGGTCACGCTGGTCGCGGCGGTGCGGCTGCGGTGGGGCTGGTTCCGCACGCTGGTGGCGCTCGCTGCGGCCGTGCCGCCGCTGACCACGCTGCTGGCCGAGCGGTGGCTGCGCCGCACCGGGCACCTGGGCACCACGGTGACCGGGTCTGCGCCCGACGTCGAGCCCGACGTCGAGCCCGACGTCGAGCCCAGGGAGCCGACGACGGTTTCCTGATCGTTACCCCGCGCGCCACGCCGGTGTCGCCGGGCGCCGCTAGCGTGGCCCCGGTCACAACCGCATACCCAGGAGCGCACCCATGTCTCTCGCTCGTCCTCCCGCACGCCGGCGGACCGCCGGCGTCACGTGCGTGACCCTCGCCTTCGCGGGGATCGCCACCGCCGGCGCGGTGTCCGCCAGCGCCGACCCGATCGTCGACGTCCAGATCCTCGCCACCAACGACTTCCACGGCCGCATCCAGGCGAACGGCACCGAGGCCGGCGCCGCGGTCCTGGCCGGCGCCGTCCAGCAGCTGCGCACCGAGAACCCGAACACCGTGTTCGCGGCGGCGGGCGACCTCATCGGCGCCTCGACCTTCGAGTCGTTCATCCAGCACGACAAGCCCACGATCGACGCCCTCAACGCCGCGGGCCTCGACGTGTCGGCCGTCGGCAACCACGAGCTGGACCAGGGCTACGACGACCTGCTGAACCGGGTGATGGCGCCCTACGACGCCGAGACGAACCCGTACGGCGGCGCGCAGTGGCAGTACGTCGCGGCGAACCTCAAGGTGCGGGCGACGGGCGACGACGCCGTCCCGGCCACGTGGATCAAGGACTTCGGTGACGTGCAGGTCGGCTTCGTCGGCGCCGTCACCGAGGAGCTGCCCGCGCTCGTGAGCCCGGCGGGCATCGCGGACCTCGACGTGCAGAGCATCGTCGAGACCACGAACGAGGAGGCGGACGCCCTCAAGGCCGAGGGTGCCGACGTCGTCGTCCTGCTGGTGCACGAGGGCGCGCAGTCCACGGACTGCGCCTCGATGCCGACGGCGGACAACGCGTTCGCCGACATCGTCAACGACGTCAGCCCCGAGGTCGACGCCATCGTGTCCGGGCACACGCACCTCGCCTACGACTGCAAGTTCCCCGTGGACGAGTGGGCCGGCCGCGCCGTGACGGAGCGGCCCGTGGTCTCCGCAGGCCAGTACGGCTACAACCTCAACCAGCTCGTGTACTCCGTCGACGCGGCGACGGGCGACGTCGCCGGCGTCCGGACGGCCGTCCTGCCGCTGGCGGGCAACTACCCGGCCGACCCCGCCGTCACCACGATCGTGTCGGACGCCGTGAAGCAGGGCGACGTGCTCGGCGCGGAGCCGCTCGGCCAGATCGGCGGCGCGTTCAACCGCGCCAAGCTCTCGTCGGGCGCGGAGAACCGGGGCGGCGAGTCCACGCTCGGCAACCTGGTGGCCGAGGTGCAGCGGTGGGCCACCGAGGCCCCGGAGTCGGGCGCGGCGCAGATCGCGTTCATGAACCCGGGCGGCCTGCGCGCCGACATGGTCGGCACCGGCACGGGCGCGTTCCCGCGCACCCTCACCTACAAGCAGGCGGCTCTGGTGCAGCCGTTCGCCAACACGCTCGTCAACATGAGCCTCACGGGCGCGCAGATCAAGACCGTCCTCGAGCAGCAGTGGCAGCGCGACAAGGACGGGAACGTGCCGACGCGCCCGTTCCTGCGCCTCGGCGTCTCCGACGGCTTCCGGTACACGTTCGACGCGAACCGGCCGGAGGGCGACCGGATCACCGGCATGTGGCTCGACGGCGTGGCGCTCGACCCGGCCGCGTCGTACTCGGTCACGGCGAACTCGTTCCTCGCGGCCGGCGGGGACAACTTCCGGGCCTTCGCGGGCGGGGCGAACGCGCGTGACACCGGCAAGGCGGACCTGTCGGCGTTCGTCGACTACATGGCGTCGCACACGGCTGACGGCCCGCTGGCCGTGGACCCGAGCCAGCGCGCCGTCGGCGTCTCGTTCCCCGCGGACGCGCCCGCGGCGTACGCGCCCGGCGACACCGTGGCCTTCGACGTCTCCTCCTGGTCGATGTCCGCGCCGGGCGACGTCACCGACCCCGAGCTCACCGTCTCCCTCGGGGACACGGTGCTCGGCACGGCCCCCGTCACGACCACCGCGGGCACCACGCCCGACGACGCGATCGGGACCGCGTCGGTGTCCGTCCAGCTCCCGGCCGACGCCCCTGCGGGTGGGGCCACGCTCACGCTGACGGGCGCCGCGACCGGGACCGAGGTGACGGTGCCGATCGAGGTGACCGAGCCGGCGAAGGCCACGCCGACCCTGACGGTGCGCGCCCCGAAGACGGTCGTTGCATGGCTCCAGCCGGCGCGCATCGACGTATCGGTGGACACCCCGGACGGCACCCCGACCGGCAAGGTCACCGCCACGATCAAGGGCAAGCGGGTCGACGTCGACACCCTGAACCGGAAGGGCGACGCACGGCTGTGGGTCGGGCCGTTCAAGCCGGGCACCGTCGAGGTGGAGCTGCACTACTCGGGCGACGACACCACCGAGGCCGCCACGACCACCACGACCATCAAGGTCAAGAGCCTGTGGGACGTCATCCTCGGCGGGCTCTGACCGGGCGCTGACCGGGCGATGACCGGGCGCCCAGGGCTCACCGGCCCTGACGGCCCCGTCTCTGTCGACCCGAGGTGGGCTGGTCCGACCGGATCAGCCCACCTCGGGTCGTGTGCGGCCGGAGCGGGCGGCCTTGCGTGCCGCCCGGGCGTCGAAGCCCTCCCGGTTCGCCTCGATCGCCGGGTTGTTCGCGATCGCCCAGTCGGCGAGGGCGAGCGCAGGGCCGATGAGCGTCGCCCCTACCTCGGTGAGCTCGTACTCGACGCGCGGCGGCACCTCGGCGTAGGCGGTCCGCGTGACGAGCCCGTCCCGCTCCAGGTGGCGGAGCGTCAGGGTCAGCATGCGCTGCGAGATGCCCGGGATGCGTCGCTGCAGGTCGGTGAACCGCAGGCGTCCGTCGTCGAGCGTCGCGACGACCAGCAGCGTCCACTTGTCGGCCACGCGGTCCAGGACCCCGCGGATCGCGCGTCCCCGGTCGCCGCGGATCTTGCACGTGTCCTCGTAGTGCGACATGACCGTCCCCTCGTGCCTGACGAACACCGGTGTGCCTTTTGTACCCCCTCCGATGCTCACGCATGATGCGGCTACGCACCAGCAGTAACCATCGCACCGTAGCCATCGCACCCCCGGGGCGCCGGAGAGTCGGAGACCACCATGACCGTCGCCTACTGGATCGTCGCCGCCCTGCTGGCCGTCTTCTACGGCTACGCGGGAAGCAAGAAGGTGCTGCAGAGCAGGGAACGGCTGCGCCCCATGATGGGCTGGGTCGACACGATCCCCCTGCCCGCCGTCCGGGCGATCGGGGCGGTCGAGCTCCTCGGGGCGGTCGGCCTGCTGCTGCCCCCGCTCGTGGGCGTCGCGCCGTGGCTCGCCCTCGTCGCGGCGGCCGGGTTCGTCGTCCTCCAGGTCGGGGCCGCGGCGCTGCACCTGTCCCGCGACGAGGCGCGCCTCGTCGGGCTGAACGTCGCCCTCGTGGTGCTCGCCGGGATCGCGACCTGGCTCGCCACCGTCTGGGTCTGACCGCTACCAGCCGCAGGCGTCGTGCACGAGGTCGTACGTCGCGGCGCGCTGGTCGTCCGTCATCGGCACGTAGATCTCCGGCTGCGGGCGGCCGTCCACCTCGGCGTGCACGGGCAGGAAGGTGCCGCGCTTGTCCTCCGCCACGACGTGCGGGTCGCAGCGCGCCGGGACGAGGTCGAGCACGACCTGCCCGTCCGCCTGGCCGGCCAGGTCGTCGGCCCCCCAGGCGCGGCCGCGGGCGGGGGAGAGCAGCGTGGTGCCGGCGATCTGCACCAGCCGCACGTCGGGACCGCCGGGCACGGGGTCGACGGCGAGCGTGATGCGGCCGCCCGCGACGACGCCGCCGGAGGTCCGCACCCGGGCGGGCCGGACGTCCGTCACACGGAGCGCGACCCCGGACGCGACGAGCTGCTCCGCGCACGCCTCCGTGCGCACGGCGGCGAGCCGGCCGAGCGGGTCGGTGACGTCGACTTGGACGGCGGTCCCGGCCGTCGGGTCGGCAGGACCCGACGACTCTCCCGCGGTCAGCCGGACGGTCGCCGTCGCGACCGGTGTCGTCTGGGCCGCCGCGCCGGCCAGGGCCTCCGGGCCTGGGCCGTCGCAGTCGACGTCGCCCAGGCGCAGGCGCACGTCGCGCCCCGCCCCGGGGCCGAGCGTCCGCGCCCGCGGGGTGCCGTCGGGACTGCTCGGGCCGTAGCCCGGCACCACCAGCGTGCCGCCGAGCAGCGTCACCGTGCGGTCGGACCCGTTGGTGACGTGCAGCGACGCCCTGCGGTCGGCGTACTGGGTGCGTTCCTGGCGCAGCTCGGCGGTCAGCCTTGGCGCGACGTCGTCGGGCAGCCGGTCCGCGTCGCCGGCGGGCGGCGTGCACGCGGCGAGGGCCAGGACGGCCACGGCCGAGACGGCTGTCATGGCCCCTGCGACGGCGACGGCCGGCAGCCGCAGCACGCCAGGCACGCGGGGCCGGGCGCCCACGTCACGCCTCGCCGTCGGACGGCGTGAGGGGTGTGGCCGGTGCCGGTGCCGGCGCCGTCGGACTCGGGTCCGTCGCGCCGGACCCCGCCCGAGGGGGCCGGTCGATGACCCGGGTCATGACCAGCGACGTGCGCGTCTTGTCCACGCGAGCGCTGCCGCGGATGGCCTCCACGGTGCGTTCCACGTCCGCCATGCCGCCCGCCATGATCTGCACCATCGCGTCGGCCTCGCCGGTGACCGTGTCGACGCGCACGATCTCCGGGATGGTGGCCAGGTCGCGGCGCAGCGTGGCGGGGGAGACGTTGCCACGGCAGAACAGCTCGACGTACGCCTCGACGCCCCAACCCAGCTCCTCCGGCGCCACCCGCACCGTGAACCCGGTGATCTCTCCCCGCGCCAGCATGACGTCCACGCGCCGCTTCACCGCGGGCGCCGACAGGCCCACCTCCGCGCCGATGTCGGCGTAGGTCGCGCGCCCGTCGCGCAACAGGTGCCCGACGATCCGGCGGTTCACCGCGTCCATGGCAGCACCGACACCCTCCACCACCAGCTCATGCTCGGATTCTTCAACCTGCACGCACGATTCGCCAGGTGTGGGCGCAGGACGCGCAACAGATCGCGCGTCGCGCACAACGTCCGGGGCCCTAGCGTCCCGGTCATGACGGCCCTCACACCGACGACGACGTCGGCGCCCCAGCCCGCGCGGACCCCGGAGCGCACCGCGACCCCGCGCCGCTTCCTCATGTGCCCGCCCACCTACTTCGACGTGGTCTACGAGATCAACCCCTGGATGGACCTCGGCGTCCCCGTCGACAGCGGGCGCGCCCTCGCGCAGTGGGAGCGCCTGCGCGCCACCTACGAGGCGTACGGCCACACGGTCGAGGTGATCGACCCCGTGCCCGGGCTGCCGGACATGGTGTACGCCGCGAACGGTGGCGTCGTCGTCGAGGGCCGGGCGCTCGCGGCGCAGTTCACCTACCCGGAACGGCGCCCGGAGGGCGTCGCGTACGCGAAGTGGTTCGCCGGGGCGGGCGAGGGCGTCATCAGCCTCGGCCAGGCGACCGAGCAGAACGAGGGCGAGGGCGACCTGCTGCTCGCCGGCGACGTGATGCTGGCCGGCACCGGGTTCCGCACCTCCCGCGCCGCGCACGCCGAGGTCGCCGCGCTCCTCGGCGTCGAGGTCCTGACGCTCGAGCTCGTGGACCCGCGCTACTACCACCTGGACACCGCGCTGACCGTCCTCGACGCGGGCACCGCGCCCGCCACGATCGCCTACCTGCCCGAGGCGTTCACGCCCGCGTCGCAGGCGGTGCTCGCCGAGCGCTACCCCGACGCCGTCCTCGCGACGCCCGAGGACGCCGCGGTGCTCGGCCTCAACGCCGTCTCCGACGGACGGCACGTGTTCCTCACCGACCGTGCCACCGGGATGCACGCCCGTCTCCGCGAGCGCGGCTTCGAGCCGGTGGGCGTCGACCTGTCCGAGCTGCTCAAGGGCGGCGGCTCCGTGAAGTGCTGCACGCTCGAGCTGCGCCCTGCACCCGCCGGCCCTGCTGAGCCCGCCGACCCTGCTGACCCTGCTGACCCTGCTGACCTGGAGGTCCGCGCATGACGACCGTCCCGTTCCTCGACGTCGCGTCCACCGCGCGATGGGTCGCCCACCGCGGCCCGGAGGCTGTCATCGCCCGCCTCGTCGACGCGCTCGCCACCGACTTCGTGCGCTGGCCCGACCTCGACAAGCGCGCCCGCATCGCGTCCCACTCGCGCGACGGGGTCATCGAGCTCATGCCCGCGAGCGACGACGTCACGTACGGCTTCAAGTTCGTCAACGGCCACCCGCGCAACCCTGTGCGCGGCTTCCAGACGGTGACGGCGTTCGGCGTCCTCGCCGACGTGCGCAACGGGTACCCCACGTTCCTCGCCGAGATGACGCTCCTCACCGCCCTGCGGACGGCGGCGACGTCCGCTCTCGCCGCGCGGTACCTGGCCCGCGCGGGGTCGCGGACCCTCGCCCTGATCGGCGCGGGCTCGCAGTCGGAGTTCCAGGCCCTGGGCATGCGCGCCGCGCTCGGCGTCACGCACCTGCGCGTCTGGGACACCGACCCGGGCGCGCAGGCCAAGCTGGCGCGGCACGCACGCGCTCTCGGCTTCACGGTCCACGAGGCGTCCGACGCGGCGGACGCCGTGACCGGCGCCGACGTCATCACCACCTGCACCGCGGACAAGGCGAACGCGACCGTGCTCACGCACGACATGGTGTTCCGCCTCGCCAACCCCGGCGTGCACGTCAACGCGATCGGCGGGGACTGCCCGGGCAAGACGGAGCTCGACCCGGCGATCCTGCGGGGTGCCGACGTGTACGTCGAGTACGAGCCGCAGACCCGCGTCGAGGGGGAGATCCAGCAGACGCCCGACGTCGCCGTCACCGAGCTGTGGGAGGTCGTGGCCGGCCACCGGGACGGGCGCCGCGGTGCGCCCGCCACCGTCGGCCCGGAGGCGGCGTTCGAACGGCGTGCCGGTGACCGCCGCACGCCCGACGACGCGACGGTGACCGTCTTCGACTCCGTCGGCTTCGCCGTCGAGGACTGGGCCACGTTGCGCTTCGTGCACGACGACGTGCCCGCCGGGCTGCTGCAGCACCTGGACCTCGTCGCCGAGCCCGAGGACCCGAAGGACCTGTACTCGCTCGTGCTCGCCGCGCAGGAGGACGACCGCGCCGAGGAGCGGCACGCCCTCGACCGCCTCATGGGCCTGGCCGGGCGCGGGCACGCGGAGGTGCTGGCGACCGCCCGCGCCTGACGCCCGGACGTCACGGCCCCCCGCGCGGCGGGGCCGGGGCTCCCCGCGGCCCCCGCCCCCGCGGGGGGCGGGCCTAAGCGGCCGGGGGGCCGCGGGACACCCCC
>NZ_JBSHCR010000083.1:0-15334 GCF_053615895.1 Isoptericola sp. NPDC055881 | reverse complement strand
GAGGCGCTCCGTGAGCCGCCTCGCCTCGGCCGGCACCACGAGCGGCGCCGCCTGCGAGAGCCTCCCCGCCACCGCCGCGAGCGCGTCGGCGTCCGGCCACGTGGGCTGCTGGCGCGCCTCGAGCGCCCGGAACCTGTCCAGGCCTGCGGGGTCGCTCCCGGGTGCCACGGTCTCGACGGCGGTGGTCATGCGGGCTGCTCCTGGGTCGGTGCGGGCCGGTGGCGGCGGGGTGGGGTCGTCAGTGCGCGGCGGGCTTCGCGGGGACCAGCGGCTGGCCGATGCCCGCGAGGATCTCGCCGAACCACTCCTGGCTGACGTCGAACGCCTTGCCACCCGCGATGCGGGGGAACGCGATCGCCTTGAGGCGGTCGCCGTCCTCCTCGTCGTGCCCGATGACGCCGGCCTCGCCGCGCAGGGCGCACTCGACCGCGAGGTCCGTCATCGACTTGATGAGGCGCAGGTCCTCGGCGTTCGCCGCCGCGGCGCGCGAGTAGTAGCCCGACTTCTGCACCATGACCTTCTCGGCGCCCAGCTTCTCCGCGAACTGCTTCGCGAACCACTGGCCCGGGTTGATGGTGTCGAGCTTGACGTGGCCGAACGGGTCGCGCGGGACCTCCTCGCCGGCGGCCTCGAGCTGCTCGACGATCTCGTTCATGCCCGCACCCTCCGACAGGAAGATGTTGACGTTGCCGATCTCGTCCATGACGGCGCGCAGGCGCGCGGCCTCGGCGTCGATGTCGATCTCGAGCTCGGGCAGGAAGACCGCGTGCACGTCCCAGCGCTCGCGCGTCAGGCCGAGGGCGGGCGCCCACTCCTGCGCGTCGAGCCACTTGCGGTACTCCTTCGCGGTGGCCGCGGTGAGCCAGCCGCAGTGGCGGCCCATGACCTCGTGCACGATGAGCATGCGCGGGCCGGAGCGGTGCTCCCCGATGACGTTCGCGGCGAAGCCCGCGGCCTCCTCGGCCGCCGTCCAGGCGCCGAGCGACTGGCGGATGGGCACCACGTCGTTGTCGATCGTCTTGGGCAGGCCGACCACGGTGAGCTCGTAGCCGTTGTCGTGGAGGTAGGCAGCAAGGTCCGCGGCCGTGGTGTTGGTGTCGTCACCGCCGATGGTGTGCAGCACGTCGACACCGTCGGCTTTGAGCTGCTCGGCGGCGACCTCGAGCGGGTTCTGGCCCTCCTGCACGAGCCCGCGCTTGACGCAGTCCGCGGCGTTGGTGAGCTTGACGCGAGAGTTGCCGATGGGCGAGCCGCCGAAACGGTGCAGGATGCCGGCCTGCTTGCGGGCCTCGTCGTCGACCACGATCTTCGTGCCCGTGAGGAGCCCGTGGTAGCCGTACTGGTAGGCGATGATCTCGATCGACGGGTCGAGCTCCGTGTAGCGCTCGATGAGGCCGCCGACGGCGGAGGACAGGCAGGGCGCGAAGCCGCCGGCGGTCAGGAGAGCCACGCGACGAACCGACATGACAGGGGCTACCTCTCGGTGGGGGACGGGATCCCTCCCATCCTAGGAGCACCGCCAGGGGGCCGGCTCCGGCCGTCCGCCGGGCGAACGGCCCTGCCCGCCGGCCTGGGCCCGTGAGATGATGTCCGCAGAACCTTCCCGTCGTCCGACGGGGAGGTTCTTGCGTATGACGACTTCTTCTCACCCCCGCCCCGACGTCCGCACCGCCACCGCGGCCGACGCCGACGTCCTCGAGCGACTCTGGGCGCTCTTCCGCCACGACCTCTCCGACGTCACCGGGGAGCTGCCGCGCCCCGACGGCCGCTTCCGCGACGAGCGTCTGCGCGCAGCCCTCGACGGTGCACCCGGCTGGTGCGCGCACCTCGCCGCCGTGGACGGCCGGCCGGTGGCGTTCGCCCTGGTCCGGGGCGTCGACTCCCCCGTGCGGGTGCTGTCCGCGTTCTTCGTCGCGCGAGCCGCCCGCCGGCACGGCGTCGGCCGTGCCGTCGCCGCCGACGTGCTGCGGCGCACGCCGGGTACGTGGGAGATCGCGTTCCAGGACGCGAACCCGGCCGCGGCAGCGTTCTGGCCGCGGGTCGCGGCAGACGTCGCGGGCGACCGCTGGGCGCTCGAGCACCGCGCGGTGCCGGACGGCCGCGACCTGCCGCCGGACGCGTGGATCCGGCTCCGGGTGGCGTGAGCGGGACGCCGGTCGCGCGCAGGAGCCTCAGGGGGCCGCGGCGGGCTCCTGAGGGGGCTCGTCGGGCGAGGCGGGATGCTGTGCCGCGGCCGCGAGCCGGGCCTTCATCGTGGCCGCGTACACGTCGACGTACTCCTGGTCGGACAGTCGCAGGATGGCGTACATGATCTCGTCGGTCACGGACCGCAGGACGAACCTGTCGTTCTCCATCCCGCGGTAACGGCTGAAGTCGAGCGGCTCCCCGAACACGATGCCGATGGGCATCGGCTTCGGGACCGACCGTCCCAGCGGTTGCGCCACGTCGGTGCCCACCATCGCGACCGGGACGACGGGCGCGCCGGACTCGAGCGCGAGACGCGCGACACCGGTCTTGCCGCGGTACAGCCGGCCGTCCGGGCTGCGCGTGCCCTCGGGGTAGATGCCGAACAGGTCACCCTCGTCGAGCACGCGCAGCCCCGTGCGCAGGGCCGCCTCGCTGGCCTTGCCGCCCGACCGGTCCACCGGGATGGTGCCCACCCCGCGCATGAAGCCGGCCACCATCCGGCCGCGCACGCCCCCGCCCGTGAAGTAGTCCGACTTGCCCAGGAACTGCACCTGCCGGTCCACGACGAGCGGCAGCACGAACGAGTCGATGACCGCGAGGTGGTTGCTCGCCAGGATCGCCGGACCCGAGGACGGGATGTGCTCCACGCCCTTGGTCCAGGGGCGGAACGCCAGCCGGAGCCACGGCCCCACCACCACGTTCTTCATCACCCAGTAGAACAACTGTCCTCCTCGCCCAGTGCCGACAGCGCCCCGTCAGCGGTCCGCCTGCGACGGCCCTGGCGCCGGCGGGAGTCGCCACCGACACGAAGCATCGTCCACGACAATAGAGTGAACCCATGCCCGTACCGAACCCGGACGCCGAACCGGACCTGCCGGACGACGACCTGCCCGACGACGCCGTCGAGGCGCGCTGGGCGGACATCGTCGCGCAGCTCGGCCCCCTCGGCGACGACGCCCGCGGCGGCGCCGACCGCGGGGCGCAGGCGGGTCCGACCCCAGCAGACGCTCCCGGCGCGACGGGAGCCACCGGTACCGGCCCTCGCGACTGGCCGGTCACGCCCGAGGTCGAGGCGCTCGAGGAGACGGAGTCTCATTTCACGCCGCCGGAGCCGGAAGCGGTCCTGTCCCGCGACCCGCTGCTGACCCTGGCGTGGGCCCTCGTGGTCGTGATCCCCGTGCTGGTGGTCGTGGGGGTCGTCGTGCGCGCCGCAGCGCCCTCGCTCCGCATCCCGACCTGGTCCGGGCCGGTCGCCGGGCTGCTGTTCCTCGTCGCGCTCGGCGTGCTGATCTGGCGCATGCCGCACCGCCGCGACCCGGACGACCACGGCACGGGCGCCGTCGTCTGAACCGGGACGCGGTCGAGAGCTGCGGTCACGGCCGCCGTCGAGACCGTGGGCAGGGTCGCGCCACGGTCGCGCCAGGGTCGCTTCAGCGTCGAGTCAGCGGCGCGCGAGGTCGGCGGCACCGATGATGCCGGCCTCGTTGCCGTGCTCGGCGAGCTCGATCTGGGCCACCGGCCGGTGTCCGAGGGCGGAGAGCTGCGCCTCGTAGGCCTTGCGCACGGGCAGGAGCAGCAGGTCGCCGGCCGCGCCGACGCCGCCGCCGATGACGATCAGCTCCGGGTCCAGCAGGGCAGCCACGGACGCCGACCCCTCCCCGATCCAGCGACCGAGGGTCGCCAGGAGCTCGACGGCGAGCTCGTCACCCTCCTGCGCGGCCTTCGTGACGTGCGGCCCCTCGATCCCGCCGGTCTCGCCGCCGGCGAGCTCCAGGAGCCGGGTGGCACGGTCGGGCTGCGCGATCGCAGCCTGGCGGGCGTCGCGCACGAGCGCGGTGCCGGACGCGTACTGCTCCCAGCACCCCTCGTGCCCGCACCCGCAGTAGTGACCGCCGGGCACGACGCGCATGTGACCGACCTCGGCGGCCACGCCCCACTTGCCGCGGACCAGCTCGCGGTCCACCACGATCGCCCCGCCGAGCCCCGTGCCGACCGTGAGCATCAGCATGTCGGTCGCCTCTCGGGCAGCACCGAAGCGGAACTCCGCCCAGCCGGCGGCGTTCGCGTCGTTCTCCACCACCACCGGCACGTCGAGGTCGAGCAGGCCCTCGAGGCGCTCGGCCAGCGGGTACTCGCGCCAGGCGATGTTCGGCGCGAACTGCACCGACCGGCGGTCCGGGCTGACGAAGCCGGCCGCCGCGAGCCCGATCGCCCCGACCTCGTGCTCCTTGGCCAGCTCGGCGCACGCGTCGGCGATGGCACGGTCGATGCCGGCGACGTCGTCGGCGGCCGTCTCGCGGCGTACCTTCGCGAGGATCGTGCCCGCCTCGTCCACCACACCCACGGCAATCTTCGTGCCGCCGATGTCGACTCCGATGGCGTGCATGCAGGGACCTCACGTTCATGTGTCGGGACGCCGCGTCCGTGCGGCGCGTCACCCGTTCGCCGAGCGGCTCGGGGGCGCGCGGTGCGCGCAGGGTCCAGACTAGCCACCACCACCGAGAGGGTGCGACGCTCGTCCGTCACCGAACCGTGTCCTGGACCTCGGGTGAGACCCGGTATCGTGACCAGCTGGGACCGAACCCCCGGCAAATGCACAGCATGGACGATGGAGTCAGCATGGACGAGATCACCATCCCGCAGGCGGTCGAGCTGCCTGCCACGTCGAACCTCAACGACCTCCTCGCCACCCGCGTGGCGAGCGACCCGAGCGCCACCCTCGCCGAGCGGCCCGCCGGTGACGGCTGGGAGCCGGTCTCGGGCGCACAGTTCGACGCCGAGGTGGTGGCCGTCGCCAAGGGGCTCGTGGCGAAGGGCGTGCAGCCCGGGGACCCCGTCGGCATCATGTCCCACACGCGCTACGAGTGGACGCTCCTCGACTTCGCCGCGTGGGCCGCCGGCGCAGTGCCCGTCCCGATCTACGAGACGTCCTCTGCCGAGCAGGTCGAGTGGATCCTCACCGACTCCGGGATCACGCTCCTCGTGGTGGAGGACGCGGGCCTCGCCGCCACCGTCGCCGAGGTCTCCGACCGCGCCCCCGCCCTGCGCGAGGTCCTCGAGCTCGAGAGCGGCGCGATCGCCGCGCTCACCGCCGCCGGCGCCGAGGTGCCCGACGAGGAGATCGTGCGCCGCCGGGCGATCGCGGACCTCGCCGACGTCGCGACCATCATCTACACCTCCGGCACCACGGGCACGCCCAAGGGCGCCGAGATCACCCACGGGAACCTCGCGCTGCTCGGGGTGAACGCGGTGGCGGCCGTCCCGGACGTCTTCAAGGACGGCGGGCGCACGCTGCTCTTCCTCCCCCTCGCGCACGTGTTCGCCCGCTACATCGAGATCCTCGCCATCGCGAGCGGCACGGTGCTCGGGCACTGGGGCGACCTGAAGACCGTCACCGCGGGCCTCGGCGCGTTCCGGCCCACCTACATCCTCGCGGTGCCGCGGGTCTTCGAGAAGGTCTACAACGCGGCCGAGCAGAGCGCCGCGGCGGGCGGCAAGCTCAAGATCTTCCACTGGGCCGCCGCCACCGGCATCGCGTACTCCCGCGCCCTCGACACCCCGTCCGGGCCGTCGTTGTGGCTGCGTCTGCAGCACAAGGTCGCGGACACGCTGGTGTTCTCGAAGCTGCGCGCGGTGCTCGGCGGCCAGGCCCAGTACGCGGTCTCCGGCGGCGGACCGCTCGGCGAGCGGCTCGGCCACTTCTTCCGTGGCCTGGGCGTCACGATCCTCGAGGGCTACGGCCTCACCGAGACCACGGCACCCACCAGCGTGAACCGTCCCGACGCGATCAAGATCGGCTCGGTCGGACCCCAGCTGCCCGGCTGCGGGGTGCGCATCGCACCGGACGGCGAGGTGCTCCTGCGCGGCATCCAGGTGTTCCGCGGCTATCACAACAACCCGCAGGCGACCGCCGAGGCGTTCGACGACGGCTGGTTCCGCAGCGGCGACCTCGGCGTCCTCGACGACGACGGCTTCCTCACCATCACGGGCCGCAAGAAGGAGATCATCGTGACCGCGGGCGGCAAGAACGTCGCCCCCGCGATGCTGGAGGACCGGATCCGCGCCCACGCCCTGGTGAGCCAGTGCGTCGTGGTCGGCGACAACCGGCCCTTCATCGCCGCGCTGGTCACCCTGGACGCCGAGGGCCTGCCGGGCTGGCTGAAGATGCACGGGAAGCCGGAGATGCCGCCTGAGCAGGCCGCCACCGACCCCGACGTCCTCGCCGCCCTCGACGCCGCCGTCACCCGGGCGAACCAAGCCGTGTCGAAGGCGGAGTCGATCCGCAAGTTCGCCGTGCTCCCGGGCGACCTCACCGTCGAGAACGGCTACCTCACCCCCAAGCAGAGCGTGCGCCGGCACGTGTTCGTCAAGGACTTCGCGACCGAGATCGACGAGCTGTACGTCGACACGCGGCAGAAGTCCGCGAGCTGACCGGAACCGCCACAGCACCGACCGTGCTGACTTGATCCTCAAGACCGTGTCTTGAGGATCAGGTCAGCACGGTCGATGCCTGTCGGTGGTCCTCGTTACGGTCCCGGCATGCCGAGCACCACCCCGCCCGCGCCGAGCCCGACGGCGCTCCAGCCGTCCTTCGAGGACCTCGGCACCCCGCTGCGCGACGTCACCTTCGTCGTCGTCGACCTCGAGACCACGGGCGGACGAGCCTCCGACGGCGGGATCACCGAGATCGGCGCGGTGAAGGTGCAGGCCGGCGAGGTCCTCGGCGAGCTCCAGTCGCTCGTCAACCCGGGGCATCCGGTGCCGGCCTTCGTGGCCCGGCTCACGGGCATCACGTCGTCGATGGTTGCGACCGCTCCCCCGGTCGAGCTCGTCCTGCCGAGCTTCCTGGAGTTCGCGCGCGACGCCGTGCTGGTGGCGCACAACGCCCCGTTCGACGTCGGCTTCCTGCGGGCCGCGTGCGACCGCCTGGGCTACGACTGGCCAGGGTTCCGTGTGGTGGACACGGTGCCGCTCGCGCGGCGCGTCGTCACGCGCGACGAGGCACCGAACCACAAGCTCTCCACGCTCGCGGCGCTCTTCCGCGCCCGGGTGACTCCCGAGCACCGGGCGCTGGCGGACGCGCGCGCGACGGTCGACGTGCTGCACGCCCTCCTGGAGCGCCTGGCCCCCCTCGGGATCACCCACCTGGAGGACCTCGCCACCGCGGCGGACCCCGTGCCGCCCGACGTCCGCCGCAAGCGCACCCTTGCCGACGACCTCCCCGAGGCACCGGGCGTCTACCTCTTCCGCGGCCCCGGGGAGGAGGTGCTGTACGTCGGCACCTCCACGAACCTGCGCAAGCGCGTGCGGTCGTACTTCACGGCCGCCGAGAAGCGCAGCCGCATCACGGAGATGGTGCGCATCGCGCACGCGGTCACTCCGGTCGTCTGCGCGACACCGCTCGAGGCGCAGGTGCGCGAGCTGCGGCTCATCGCCGAGCACGCCCCGCGCTACAACCGGCGCTCCAAGCATCCCGAGCGCCAGACGTGGGTGCGCCTCACCGACGAGGCCTACCCACGGCTGTCGGTCGTGCGGGAGGTGCGTGCGGGCGCCCCGCACATCGGTCCGTTCACCTCGCGACAGGCGGCCCAGGCCGCGGTGGACGCCCTGCACGACGCCCTGCCGCTGCGGCAGTGCACCGCCCGGCTGCCGCGGGTCGCGCGGACCCCGGGCAGCCCGTGCGCGCTCGCCGGGATGGGGAGGTGCTCGGCCCCGTGCACCGCGACGGGTACGGCCGACGTCGGGTACGACGCTGTCGTGGACGCCGCGCGCACCGCCCTCACCGGGGACCCGTCGCTCGTCGTCGACGCGCTCGCCGCCCGGGTCGCACGGCTCGCCGCGCAGGAGCGCTTCGAGGAGGCCGGGCAGGTCACCCACCGGCTCCGGGCGTTCGTCCAGGGCGCCGCCCGTGCGCAGCGGCTCGACCCCGTCGCGCGGTGCGCCGAGCTCGTCGCCGCACGACCGACGCCTGCCGGGGGCTGGGAGCTCGTCGTCGTGAAGCACGGCAGGCTCGCCGCCACGGCGGTGACGGGCCCGGACGACGACCCGCTCCCCGTGGTCGACGCCCTGCGCGCCACGGCCGAGGTCGTCGCCCCGTCGGTGGCGCCGGCACCCGCCTGCCACCCGGAGGAGGCCGCGCTGGTGCTCGCCTGGCTCGAGGAGCCGGGTGTCCGCCTCGTGCACGTCAGCGACCCGTGGTCGTGCCCGGCGCGCTCCGCCGCCGCCCACGTCGACCTCGCGGCAGTGTCGGCGAGCGTCGCGGACCACGCCGCCGTGGCTACGATGACCGCATGCTGACCGCCATCGTGCTCATCGACACCGAGGCCGACCAGATCCCCGAGGTCGCCACCAAGGTCACCGATCTCAAGGGGGTCAGCGAGGTCTACTCCGTCACCGGCAAGGCCGACCTCGTCGCCATGGTGCGGGTGCGCGAGCACGAGGAGCTGGCCGACGTCATCGCGGACGGCATCAGCAAGGTCCCGGGCGTCGTGCGCACGGAGACGCTCATCGCGTTCCGCACCTACTCGAACGTGGACCTGGAGCAGGCGTTCGCGATCGGCCTCGACGACTGACACCGACCGCGGGTCAGTCCTGCGTCGCGGCGGCCCAGCGCTCCAGGACGCGGGCGGCGGCGCCGTCGTCGATGCTGCGCGCAGCGTGGCCGATGCCGGCCGACAGCCGCTCCACGAGCGTGCCGGCGTCCGTGGCGGGCAGGCTGCCGTCCGCGGCGAGGGCGGCCGCCGCGTTGAGCAGCACCGTCTCGCGCACCGGGCCCTGGTCGACGCCCGTGAGGACGTCGCGCGCCACCGCCGCGTTGTGGCTCGCGTCGGCGCCGCGCAGGTCGGCCACGTCGATGCGCCGCAGCCCGAGGTCGGCCGCGGCGTCGAGACGCACCTCGGTGACCTGACCGTCGCGGACCTCCCAGACCGTCGATCCGCCCGTCGCGGCGAGCTCGTCCAGGCCGTCGTCGCCCCGGAACACGAGCGCCCGGGTGCCCCGCGCGGCGAAGACGCCTGCCACCAGCGGCGCCATCCGGGCGTCCGCGACCCCGACGGCCGTGGCGCGGGGCTGCGCTGGGTTGGTCAGCGGACCGAGGAAGTTGAAGGCGGTCGCGACGCCGAGCTCCTTGCGCGCCACGCCGGCGTGCCGGAACGAGGGGTGGAAGACCATCGCGAAGCAGAACGTGATGCCGACCTGCTCCGCCAGCTCCGCGACGCGCTCGGGACCGTGGTCCAGGCGCACCCCCAGCGCCTCGAGGACGTCGGCCGAGCCCGACGACGAGGACGCGGCGCGGTTGCCGTGCTTCACCACCTTGACGCCCGTGCCCGCCACGACGACCGCGGCCATGGTGGAGATGTTCACCGTGTGCGCCCGGTCGCCACCGCTGCCGACGATGTCGACGCTCGGGCCGGGGACGGTGAAGCGGCGCGCGTGGGCCAGCATCGTGTCCGCGAGCCCGGTCAGCTCCTCCACCGTCTCGCCCTTGGCCCGAAGCCCCACGAGGAAGGCCGCGAGCCGGGCCGGCGACACCTCGCCCGACATCACCGCGTCCATCGCCCAGGCGGTGTCCCGCGCGCTCAGGTCGTGGCCGGAGATGAGCTCCGTGAGCAGGCCGGGCCACGTCTGCTCGGGCGACGTCTGCTCGGGCTGCGCGGGCACGGGGCTGTCGTTCGTGGGCACCAGGTTCCTCCGGTTCGGTGGTCGCGCGGTCCGGACGCACCTGGTGCGACCCTCAGGGTCGGTCGGTCAGGCCGTCGCGGCGAGCTGGCCGGCCACCGTGCGCTGCAGCTCGATCACGTCGAGCGGCCGCGGCACCACGGCGTCGGCGAGCGACCACGATGCTAGCCATCCGTCGTCCGGCCTGCCGGTGAGGACCACGACGGGCGGGCAGCGGTACACCTCGTTCTTGAGCTGACGGCACAGACCCATCCCGCCGGCCTTGTCCGCCTCCCCGTCGAGCACGAGCAGGTCCCACCCGCCGCGGTCGGCGGCGGCGACCACCGCGGCGGGGGTCGCGACCTCGGCCCAGGCGATCTCCGGGGCGTGCGCGCGCAGGCGGGGCCCGACCGCGTCGCGCACCTGCGCCCGCACCGTCCTGTCGTCGCTGTAGAGCAGGATCCGCGGTCCCCGCGCGGGGGCGGCGGGCTCGACCCCGTCGCTCGGGTGGTCCGTCGTCAGATCCGTCGTCAGACCTGTCGTCTGATCCGTCATCGAGGCTCCTCTTCGTGGACGTGCACGGCACCGGGCACGGACACGACGACCGGTACCGGCCCGCGGCCGCCGGACGTCGACGTTTGCTGGCATCGTGGCACACTCGCGTCACCTCGGGCAGTCGCCGAACGTGGTCTTTTACTGGCACTCTCCGGCGATCCGTCACCTCGTAGTGGCAGAGTGGCGAGTTTCCGCAGATTCTGTGCGCATCGACTTCGCGCAGCGCCCACACGAGTGGCTCGAAGCGGCCACATGTCGGCCATAATGGCTGACGTGTCGACCGCAACGGCTGCTGCCCCCCATGCCCACCAGCACGTGAGCGTCAACCGTCCGAACCCCGTGTCGGTCGGGACGATCGTCTGGCTCGCCAGCGAGCTGATGTTCTTCGCTGGCCTCTTCGCGATGTACTTCACCGTCCGCTCGGTGATGCCCGAGGCGGAGTGGGCCGCTCAGGCGGACAAGCTCAACCTCACCTTCTCGACGCTGAACACCACCGTGCTGGTGCTGTCGTCGGCCACCTGCCAGATGGGCGTGTGGGCCGCCGAGCGGTTCAAGCCGGCGCGGTCCGGCTCCATCCTGCAGGTGAACAAGTGGGGCATGCACGAGTGGATGACGCTGACGTACCTCATGGGTGCGTTCTTCATCGGCGGCCAGATCTTCGAGTACACCGAGCTGGTGCACGAGGGCCTGACCATCTCGTCCAGCCCGTACGGCTCGGTCTTCTACCTGACCACGGGCTTCCACGGCCTCCACGTGCTCGGCGGCCTCATCGCCTTCCTGTTCCTCCTGGGCCGCTCTTTCGCCGCCCGGAACTTCGGTCACCACGAGGCGACGACCGCGATCGTCACGTCCTACTACTGGCACTTCGTCGACGTGGTGTGGATCGCCCTCTTCGCTGTCATCTACCTCCTGCGCTGAACCCCCCGGGCCGGCTTCGGCGCCGGTCCTGACCCTGCACCTTCGATCTGCGAGACGAGGATCATTTCGTGAAGGCACTCGCCGCCCGCAGGCACCACCGGCTGGCGCCGGTCGTGCTGCTGCTGCTGGCGCTGCTGGTCACGGGCGGCGTCTACGCCGCCCTGGCCCCGAGCCCGGCCCAGGCCGACACCGCCAGCACCGCGGACATCGAGACCGGGAAGAAGCTCTTCCAGGCCAACTGCGCCACCTGCCACGGACCGAACGCGGAGGGCACCTCCCAGGCGCCGTCCCTGGTCGGCGTGGGCGCTGCCGCGGTCGACTTCCAGGTCTCCACCGGCCGGATGCCCATGCAGATGAACGGCCCCCAGGCCAGGGCGAAGCCCCGGCAGATGGACGAGGAGCAGACGGCCGCGCTCGCCGCGTACGTCGCCTCGCTCGGCGCCGGTCCTGCCATCCCCACCGACCAGGAGGTGGACGGCAGCAAGGGCGACCCGGCCAACGGCATGGCCCTGTTCCGCACCAACTGCGCGATGTGCCACAACGCCGTCGGCGCGGGTGGCGCACTCTCGGAGGGCAAGTTCGCGCCGCCGCTGTGGGACACCTCCAGCCGCAACGTGTACCAGGCCATGCTCACCGGCCCGCAGTCGATGCCGGTGTTCAACGACGCCAACATCACGCCTCACGAGAAGCGCGACATCATCGCGTTCCTCGACGAGCAGGACCAGGGTTCGGCGGGCGGCCTGACCCTCGGCTCGCTCGGCCCGGTCAGCGAGGGCCTGTGGGCCTGGGTCATCGGCATCGGCCTGATCATCGGCGGCGCTGTGTGGATCGGAGCAAAGTCCTCGTGAGCGAGAACCAGAACCCCCAGGGGCCGTCGCACGACGTGACCCCGCACCACGGCAACGGCACGGTCGCGCAGTCCGACCGCTTCGCCGACCCGGGCGTCCCGGCGCACCACCCGCGTCTCGCGGACAGCGACCCGAAGGCCGCCAAGCGCAACGAGCGGATCATCGCGATCCTCTTCGCGATCTCGTGCCTCGGCACCATCGGGTCCCTCGTGGCCTACTTCGCCGTGCGCCCGGACGGCACCACGCCCGGCGTGCGCATGTCGACCGTGCTGCTCGGCGTGGCGATCGCGGTGTCGCTGTTCGGCATCGGCTTCGCCGCCGTGCACTGGGCCAAGACCCTGATGTCCAACAAGGAGTACGTCGAGGAGCGCCACTCGAGCAGCAGCTCGGAGGAGGTCCGCGGCGCCGTCCAGCAGCAGTTCAAGGACGGCCTGGAGGACTCGGGCATCGCCCGTCGTCCCGTGCTCAAGGGCGCCGTCGTCTCGGCCCTGGCCCTCTTCCCGCTGACCATCGCCGTGCCGCTCGTCTCGAGCGTCGGCGGCGACTGGAACGTGAACAAGTTCCGGCACACGCTCTGGAAGAAGGGCGTCCGCCTCGCGTACGACCCGTCGGGCCGCCCGATCAAGGCGGCGGACCTCACGGTCGGCTCCGTCGCGCACGTCATCCCCGACGTGTCCGCCGAGGAGCGCGAGTCCCACGAGTGGATCACCGAGAAGGCCAAGTCCGTGGTCCTCCTCGTCCGCCTGGACCCGCGAGACCTCAAGCGCGACCACCGCCCCGGCGCCTCGTACGACGGCATCGTGGCCTACTCGAAGATCTGCACCCACGTGGGGTGCCCGGTCGCCCTCTACGAGCAGCAGACGCACCACCTGCTGTGCCCGTGCCACCAGTCGACCTTCGACGTCGCCGACGGCGCCAAGGTGGTCTTCGGCCCGGCCAAGCGCCCGCTGCCGCAGCTGCCCATCACCGTTGACGACGAGGGGTATCTTGTAGCTGAGGACGACTTCAACGAGCCCATCGGCCCGAGCTACTGGGAGCGCCTGAAGTGAGCACCACGACTACTCCCCCCGCCACGGCGGAGCCGACCACCGCGATCGGCAAGACCGCCGACTACCTCGACCAGCGGACCAAGATCGGCGTGCTCACCAAGCAGCTCGTCCGCAAGGTCTTCCCGGACCACTGGTCGTTCATGCTCGGCGAGATCGCGCTGTTCTCGTTCGTCGTGCTCCTCATCTCCGGCATCTTCCTGGCGATGTTCTTCGAGCCGTCGATGGCGCTCACCACGTACCACGGCCCCCCGGCGACCATGGACGGCCAGCTGATGTCGGTGGCCTTCTCGTCGACGCTCGACATGTCGTTCGAGGTGCGCGGCGGTCTGCTCATGCGGCAGATCCACCACTGGTCGGCGCTGATCTTCGTGGCCGGCATCGTGGTGCACATGATGCGCGTCTTCTTCACCGGCGCCTTCCGCAAGCCGCGTGAGCTCAACTGGCTCGTCGGCACGCTGCTGATGATCCTGAGCCTCCTCGCCGGCTTCTCCGGCTACTCGCTCCCGGACGACGTGCTCTCCGGCAACGGCCTGCGCATCACCGACGGCGTCGTGAAGTCGATCCCGATCATCGGGTCGTACCTCTCGTACTTCATCTTCGGCGGCGAGTTCCCGGGCGAGCACATCATCCCGCGCCTGTTCACCGTGCACATCCTGCTCGTGCCGGCGCTGATCCTGGCTCTCGTGGGCGTGCACCTGTTCCTCATGGTGCTGAACAAGCACACGCAGTACCCGGGCGGTGGCCGCACCAACAACAACGTCGTCGGCTACCCGGCCGTCCCGGCGTTCGCCACGAAGATGGGTGGAAACTTCTTCATCATCTTCGGCGTCCTGGCCCTCATGGGCGGCACGCTGGCGATCAACAACGTCTGGAACTACGGCCCGTACGACCCGTCGCCGGTGTCCGCGGGCGCCCAGCCTGACTGGTACATGCTGTTCCTCGAGGGATCGCTGCGCCTCATGCCGGGCCAGGCGGAGATCGTCACGTGGGGCGACTACACGCTCTCGCTGAACATCCTCGTGCCGGCGGTGATCATCCCCGGCCTGCTGTTCACCTTCCTGTTCGTGTACCCCTTCCTCGAGGCGAAGGTGACGGGCGACCACCGCGAGCACCACGTGCTCGACCGGCCGCGCAACGTCCCGACCCGCACCGGCCTGGGCGTCGCGTTCCTCACGGCGTTCGTCATCCTGGCGCTGGCGGGGTCGAACGACCTGATCGCCACGCACTTCTCGCTGTCGATCAACACGATCACGTGGGTCTTCCGGGTGCTGTTCTTCGCCGGGCCGGTCTTCGCCTTCTGGGTGACCAAGCGAATCTGCCTCGGCCTCCAGCGCAAGGACCGCGAGCTGGTGCTCCACGGTCACGAGACCGGGCGCATCGTCCGGTTCGCGAACGGCGAGTACATCGAGGTCCACCGGCCGCTCGACGAGCAGGAGCGTTGGCTGCGCGTCAACTACGAGGCGCGTCGACCGCTCGAGATCGAGCCCGCCAGCGACGCTCGCGGCGTCAAGCGCAAGGGCTACAAGATGGACAAGCGGTGGCAGCGGCTGTCGCAGTTCTTCTACGAGGACCGGGTGGAGCCCGTGACTCCTGCCGAGCTGGCGGCGGCGCACGCGCACGGCGAGCACGACGAGCTCGAGCCGGCAGACAAGACCCCCGAGCTGGTCTCGGGGTCTGGTTCCGTCGAGCGGGAACACTGAGTCTCCTGCAGGCTGGAACGGTGGCCCGCGCTCCCCTCCCCCGATCACTCGGGCGGGGTGCGCGGGCCTCCGTCGTCCCCGGCGGGTGAGCCCCGCCGGTCCCAGCGCTCGACGACGTCCCCACCGCATGCCGACCACGGCGTGCGGCAAGCAACCGGAGGTATCTCAGCATGGCTGTCTACACGCTCCCTGACCTGCCCTACGACTACAGCGCCCTGGAGCCGCACATCAGCGGCAAGATCATGGAGCTGCACCACGACAAGCACCACGCCACCTACGTCGCGGGCGCCAACACCGCCCTCGACAAGCTCGCCGAGGCCCGCGATTCCGGCGACCTCGCCGCGGTGAACCTGCACGAGAAGAACCTCGCGTTCAACCTCGGCGGCCACACCAACCACACCGTCTTCTGGCACAACCTGTC
>NZ_JBSHCR010000082.1:0-15966 GCF_053615895.1 Isoptericola sp. NPDC055881 | reverse complement strand
GTGGAATCCACTACCTCGGCGAGGCCCGTGCTACTTCGGCAAGGTGGGTGCTACCTCGGCGAGGGTCGAGCTACCTCACCAGTTGGCGGTGGCCCCGGGGACGTTCGGCGGGAGCTTCACGTCGTGGGGGTGGATGACGTACGCGATGCCGTCGGTCGAGGTCTGCCACACGCGCTCGAAGTTCTCGCGGGTGTACACGTTGCGCACGTCGGCGTCGGTCGCCTTGTTGGGGTCGTTGATGACCGGGTCGCCGTCGGCGGTGAAGCCCACGATGGTGACCAGGTGCCCGTTGGTGCCGTACCCGGCCTCGGGCATCTCCTCCTTCTTGAAGTTGATCGACACCACCAGCGGGATGCCCGCCGCGATGAACTGCTCCGCCTCGGCGAGGGAGCGGAGCCGCGTCACGAACGTCTCCAGCCCGTACTCGTGCGCGTACGCCGTGTTGAACGGCCAGTTGCCCGCGCCCTCGTAGGCGTAGTCCCAGGCGTTGATGGCGGCGTGCGCCACCTGCGGGTCGCCGTTCGGGGCGACGATGCCCTCGAGCTGCGCGGCCGGCACCTGGTGCTTCGGGCCGTACGAGTACTGGATCATCGTGGTCGACGTCGGCGAGCACCACACCTGGCCGCCGCCGCCGAACTCGGGATACTCGCCGATGTGGATCAGCTGCGAGTAGCCGGGCACGTCGAGCTCGACCGCGCGGCCGAGCGTGAAGGCGCTGGTGCCCTCGTACGCGGAGTCGGGCAGGTACTCGTTGGTCATCGTCGTCACGCCCGACAGGCGGGGGGTCGCCGTCGACCCGGCCGGCCGGTACAGGTTGACGCGGGTCTGGAACGCCTCGGGCTCGTGCCCCGTGCGCGCCACGAAGGTGTCCGTGTACAGGGCGGCGTCGGCGTCGTTCTGCCCCTCCACCGAGGTGCGGTGGATGTCGCCCACCGACCCGTCCGCCGGCGCGAAGTCGGCCCCGGAGGTCCAGCGGCCCATGACGAACCACTTCGTCCACGCGCCGTCGGCCTTGCGCCCGCGGAACTCGACCTCGACCCACGTGCCGGTCGGGGTCGTGGCGTTCCACGAGGTGAGGGACTCGTCGACGGCGTACCCGGTCTCGACGACCGGTGACGTCCACGTCCCCGTCTCGTACTCGACCGCGGAGCCGTCACCGAACGGGTCCGTGTACGCGGTGGTCGGGCCGCCGGCGTCGCGCACGCCGAGCGTGCCGTGCGCGCCGGGGCGCAGGTTCTCCCACTCGCCCTGGCGCAGCTCGGCGATGCCCTGCCAGTGGGTGGTCGTGATCTTGTGGCCCGTCGGGGCGGGGTCGTCCGGCGGCGCGGCACCGGCGGCTCCCGCCGTCGGTGCGATCACCGCCCCCGCTGCCAGGGCCGCCGTCGTCGCTCTCATCCAGCTCCTTCGCGCCATGCCTCTCATGGGTCCCTCCCCGGGACGGGGGCGTGGGACGGTCCCCACCGCCCGTTGGCAAAGACTTTCCCAGATCCTGTGGCGTGTGTCACGACCTTGCGGGCAGTCGCTGCGTCGTGCCGGGAGGCGTGGGCCGGGCGGTCAGTCCCTCCGGCCCGTCAGCTCCACGGGCAGGTCGTCGTCGTGCCGCACCGCGAGGGAGGTCACGGCGCGGGTCAGGCAGACGTACAGGCGCCGGAGCCCGGACTCGTGCTCGGCCTCCCCGGCCACGATCCCCGCCGGGTCGTCGAGGACGACGTGGTCGAACTCCAGGCCCTTGGCCAGGGACGCAGGGACCAGGTCGAGGCGCGCGTCGAACTCGGTGGCGCCGTCGTCGGCAGGGTCCGGCGTCGGCCCGTCGTCCTCGCCGACGACGGCGAAGGCGAGCCCGGCAGCCAGGAGCTCGCGGCGGGCGGCGGCCACCCCGCCGTCGGGCACGATCAGCCCGACCGAACCCTCGCGCGCGAGCGCCGTGCGCACCAGCCCGAGCGTCGGCGCGGTGGTGAGCACGAGCTCGCCGCGCGCCCGCCGCACCGCCACGGGCGGCGCGAGCTCGGGCGCGATCGTCGGCAGCAGGCGCGCCGCGTACTCGATGACGTCCCCGGGCACGCGGAACCCGGCGGTGAGCTGCTCGACGTGCCCGTCGGGCTTGCCGAGATGGTCCAGGGCGTCGGCCCAGGAGCGCACGGCCCACGGCGTGGTCGCCTGGGCGAGGTCGCCGAGCACGGTGAGCGATCCGGTGCGGGCCCGCCGTCCGAGGGCGCGCAGCATCATCGGCGACAGGTCCTGCGCCTCGTCGACGACGACGTGCGCCACCGACGGCGCCCGCTCGAGCAGGTCGGCGAGCTCGTCGAGCAGGACGAGGTCGGCGAGGGTCCACCGCGCCGCGCCCGCGCTCCGGGGCGGGGTGGCCCAGGCGAGCGCGTCGCGCTCGGCGGGGGTGAGGATGCCGTCCGACATCCGCGCGAGGAGCTCCGGGTCGGACAGCAGACGGTGGAGCAGCCGGGCGGGCGTCAGGACCGGCCAGAGCGTCGCGGCGTGGTCCTTGACGGCCTTGGTGCGCGCGAGGACGTCCCACGCCCGGTCGTCGAGGGCGTCGCCGCTCGCCTCGATCTGCTGCAGGATCCGGTGCGCGAGCGCGTACCGCAGCTGCTCGCGTCCGGCGTCGTAGCGCAGCTCGCGGCCGACCACGTGGGCGACGGCGTCGCGGACCTCGTGGGCGGGCACGCGCCAGCGCCGGGAGCCGCGCGGCAGCACGAGCGCCTCGACGGTGTCGGCGGGTGCTGCCACGTGCGACCACACCGCTCGGCGCAGCACCTGGGCCATGCGGGCGTCGCCCTTGAGGCGGGCGACGTCCGCCGGTTCCGTGCCGCGCAGGCGCCCGTGCGCCGCGACCACCTCCTCGACCGTCGTCTGCGTGGCGTCGACCTCGCCGAGGGCCGGCAGCACGTCCCGGATGTAGCGCAGGAAGCTCGAGTTCGGCCCGACGACGGTCATGCCGCGCCGCGTGACCTGCTCGCGGTGCGCGTACAGCAGGTAGGCGGCGCGGTGCAGCCCCACGGCCGTCTTCCCGGTGCCGGGTGCGCCCTGCACGACGACCGTGCGGTCGAGGTCGCTCCGGACGATGACGTCCTGCTCGGGCTGGATCGTGGCGACGATGTCCCGCATCGGACCGGTGCGCGGGCGCTCGATCTCCTGCTCGAGGATCTCCGAGTGCTCGGCGCCCGTCGTGGACGGGCCGGACAGCGCCTCGTCCTCGAACCCGGTGAGCACCCCGCGCGCGAAGCCGTAGCGCCGGCGGGTCGCCACACCCATCGGGTCGTGCCGGGTGGCGCGGTAGAAGGCGGCGCTGACCGGCGCGCGCCAGTCCACGACCAGCGGGTCGCCGGCCGTGTCCGACACGTGCCGCCGCCCGACGTGGAAGACCTCGCCCCCGGACGGCTCGTCGTGGTCCAGGCGGCCGAAGAAGAGGGGCACGTGGGGGTCGTCCGCGAGCTGCGCGAGGCGCCGGGCCAGGGTGAGCTCGAGCGCCTCGGCGCTGATCCGGTCGCCGGCGTGGGCGGTCAGCCCCGCGGTGCGCTCGCGCATCCGGGCGAGCTCCTCCCGCGCCCGCTCCAGGTGCGCCCGCTCCAGGTCGAGCTCGGCATCGGTCACAGCGGGCACGGCTGACCTCCAGGAGACAGGCGGGGTGGGAGCCGCAGGACATTACCCGGTCCCGGTGGCGCGGGCAACGTGCCCGGCGCGGTGCGCGGGGCCGCCGTCGTCGTCCGGACCTCGGCCGGATGTGATCTGTGTCGCAGCGGTTGGCATCCGAGCGAGGTCACCCTAAGTTAGGCCAGGCTGACCTCACTTCGAGTCCCTTCCGAGGAGTCCCGTGCCCAAGCCCTCCGCCCTGCTGGGAGCCGCGACCGCGGCCGAGTACGCCGGAACGCTCCACGCCGTCGTCGACGACGTGGCCGCCCGCGTCGCCGCCGCCCGGCAGCCGTTCTGCGGCGCGAGCCGCCGCGAGCTCCAGGCGCTCGTGGACGCCGTCGACCTCGACGGCCCGCCGGTCGGCACGCCCGACGCGCTGCGCGAGACCGCCGAGCTCTACGCGTCGCACGCCGTCTGGTTCCACCACCCCGGCTACGCCGCGCACCTCAACTGCCCGGTGACGCTCCCGGCCGTGGGCGCGGAGGCGATGCTCGCCGCGATCAACACGTCCGTCGACACCTACGACCAGTCCACGGTCGCGACGCTCATGGAGCAGCGGCTCGTCGAGTGGACCGCCGACCGGATCGGCTTCCCGACGGGGGACGGCGGCGCCGACGGCGTCTTCACCTCCGGCGGCACGCAGTCCAACCTGCAGGCCCTGCACCTGGCCCGCGAGCGCGCGCTGACGGGGGCCGACGGCGCCCGGCTCGGCGGCGCCGCGCGGCGCGAGCGGCTCGGCCGGCTGCGCGTGCTGGCCACGGCGTCGGGCCACTTCAGCGTCGCGCGCTCGGCGCTGCTGCTCGGCCTGGACGACGACGCGGTGGTCGCGGTCCCGACGGACGCGGCGGGCCGCATGGACCCGGGCGCCCTGGGCCGGGCGCTGGTCGACGTCGAGCGCGCCGGGGACGTCGTCATGGCGGTCGTCGTGACCGCGGGCACCACCGACCGGGGGTGCGTGGACCCGCTGAGGCCGGTCGCCGACCTGTGCGACGCCGTCGGCGCCTGGCTGCACGTGGACGCCGCGTACGGCGGAGGGCTCCTGCTCTCCGGGCGGCGCCGGCACCTGCTGCACGGCATCGAGCGGGCGCGCAGCGTCACGGTGGACTTCCACAAGACGTTCTTCCAGCCGGTGTCGTCGAGCGCGCTGCTGGTGCGCGAGGCCGCCGACCTGGCCCGCGCGACCTGGCACGCCGACTACCTCAACCCGGCCGAGGAGGCGGGCGAGCCGAACCCCGACCTCAACCTCGTGGACAGGTCCCTGCAGACCACGCGCCGGTTCGACGCCCTCAAGCTCTGGGCCACGCTGCGCGCCGTGGGCGCCGACGGCGTCGGGGCGATGGTGGACGCCGTCTGCGACCTCGCGGCCGCCGTCCACGCCGACCTCGCGGACGACCCGGAGCTGCGGCTCCTGGCCCCGACCGACCTCTCCACCGTGCTGTTCCGCTTCCAGCCCGACGGGGTGGACGACGCCCGCGCCGACGGCCTCGTCCCGCGGGTGCGGCGCGTGCTGTTCGACTCCGGCCGCGCCCTCGTCGCCAAGACGGTGATCGACGGGCGCCCGTGCCTCAAGCTCACCCTGCTCAACCCGGACGCCACCCTCGACGACGTGCGCGGCGTGCTCGACCTGGTGCGCTCCACCGCGCACGGGCTGCTCGCCGGGGAGGAGCTGATCGAGCTCGACGCCCCGCCGTGCCGTGGCACGCACCCCCGGCTCCCCGCCCGCTCCACCCTCTCGGAGGCCGTCCGATGACCCGCAGCACGCACACCCACGACCTCGTCGGCATCGGCATCGGGCCGTTCAACCTGGGGCTCGCGGCGCTCGCGGACCCGCTGCCCGACGTCGACGCCGTGTTCCTGGACCAGCGCGACGGGTTCGGCTGGCACCCGGGCATGATGCTCGAGGGCGCGACGATCCAGGTGCCGTTCCTGGCCGACCTGGTGACGATGGCCGACCCGACGTCGCCGTACTCGTTCCTCGCCTTCCTCAAGGCCACGGGCCGGTTGTACCCGTTCTACATCCGGGAGTCGTTCTACCCGCTGCGCGCCGAGTACGACCAGTACTGCCGCTGGGTGGCCGACCGGCTCACCTCCCTGCGGTGGGGCCGAGAGGTCGTGCGGGTGGACCGCGACGACGCGACGGGCGACCTCGTGGTCACGGCCCGCCTGGCGGGCGGCGGCACCGAGACGTACCGCGCGCGGCACGTCGTCCTCGGCGTCGGCACGACGCCACGACTCCCGGGCCCGCTCGCGGCCCTCGCGGCGGAGGCGGCCCGGCACCCGGGCGCGGGCCCGGTGGTGCACAGCGCGGAGTACCTGCCGCACCGCGACGCGCTGGCGGGCACGGGCGCGGTCACCGTCGTCGGCTCCGGGCAGTCGGCCGCCGAGGTGTACCGCGACCTGCTGGAGGACGCCGCGCCGGGGACGCACCGGGTGGACTGGGTGACGCGCTCGCCGCGCTTCTTCCCGATGGAGTACACGAAGCTCACGCTCGAGATGACGTCGCCGGAGTACACCGACCACTACCGGGCGCTGCCCACCGAGCTGCGGGAGATCCTCGGCCGCGAGCAGCGTGCGCTGTACAAGGGCATCAGCGGTGACCTGGTCGACGAGATCTACGACACCCTGTACCGCAAGTCCGCCCTCGGGCGCGAGGTGCCGACCACGCTCCTGTCCGACACGGAGGTGGTCGCGGCGAGGTTCGAGCCCGACGGCGCGGGCGGGGCGGGGGAGCACGTCCTCACCCTGCGGCACGGTCAGCTGGGCACGACGGCGGAGCACCGGACGCGTGCCGTGGTCGCCGCCACCGGCTACGGGTCGGGCGTGCCCGGGTTCGTCGCGCCCGGCCTGGTCGACCTGGACGAGCTCGGCCGCGTGGACGTGGCGCGCGACTACACGGCCGGGGCCGGCGGGCGCCTCCACGTGGGCGGCACCGAGGCGCACACGCACGGCGTGACGGCGCCCGACCTCGGGTTCGCGCCGTGGCGCAACTCCGTGATCCTCGCGCAGGTGACCGGGCGCGAGCCGTACCCGGTCGAGAGCCGCATCGCGTTCCAGACCTTCGGGCTGCCGGGCGGCGCACCCGCCGCGCCCACCCGCGAGCCGGTGCAGGAGGTGGCCCGATGAGCGTCCAGGCCGAGCCCCGCACCGCCCGCGTGACCCCCGGCGCCGTCACGCTCGAGCCGGTGGACCCCGCGCGCGACGCGACGGCCCTGCACTCCTGGCTGACCCATCCCGCGTCCGCGTTCTGGCACATGGGCCACCTGGCGGTGGGCGAGGTGCGCGCGTACCTGGACGCCGTCGCCGCCGACCCCGACCAGGACGGCTGGCTCGGGCGCGTGGACGGCGTGCCCGCGTTCTACGCCGAGACGTACGACCCTGCCCGGGTGCTCCTCGTCGACGTGCACGACGCCGCGCCGGGCGACCTCGGCATGCACCTGCTCGTCGCCCCGCCGCCGGACGACGCGGCCGCCCGGCGGCCCGGCCTCACCGACGCGGTGATGGCCGCCGTGCTCCGGTTCTGCCTGTCCCCGGCGCCGCACGGCCGTGGGGCGGCGCGGGTCGTCGTCGAGCCCGACGTGCGCAACCGCGCGGTCGCCGCGAAGAACGCCGCGGCCGGCTTCCGCGTGCTGCGCGACGTCGAGATCGACGAGGGCGGGCACGCCAAGCGCGCGGCACTGAGCGTGTGCACGCGTGCCGACTTCGCGGCGTCGCCGCTGGGGGGCGCGCCCGCACCCGGCAGCGCGGTCGACCTCGCCCCGCACCTGCGGCCCGACCTCGCGGAGCATGCCCACCGGCACCTCGCCGCCAAGGCGCTCGCGGAGCTCGCGCACGAGCGCCTCTTCCGCCCCGAGCCCGAGCCTGCCCCCGAGCGCTGTGAGCGGGCGTTCGGCCCCGTTCCCGACGCGACACCGGGCCAATCGCCCGCTCACAACGAGGGGTCGGGTGTCCCGCGGTGGTTCGTGCTGGCGCTCGACGGGGCGACGTACCGGTTCGCGGCGCGCACGTTCGCGCTGGAGCACTGGGTGGTGGACCCGGCGTCGATCACCCGGACGGCCCCGGGCGGGACCGACCTGCCCGTGGACGCCCTCGAGCTGGTCGCGGAGCTGCAGCCGCTGCTGCAGGTCCCCGACGACCTGGTCGCGACCTACCTGGAGGAGCTGTCGTCGACCCTCGCCGCGGCCTGCGCCAAGCGCGACCGGGAGCTGAGCGGCGCGTCGCCGCAGGTCCCGGCCCTGCTGGCGGCGCTCGCCCCCGACCCTCGCCCGGCGGACGCCGTCGACGCCGCGGACGACGACCGTCGTCGTGCCGACGCGTTCCAGGCGGCCGAGGCGGCGATGACCGAGGGGCACCCGGGGTTCCTCGCCAACAACGGCCGCATCGGTTTCTCCCTGGACGACTACCTCGCGTACGCGCCGGAACGCGGCGAGCGCCTCCGCCTCGTCTGGCTGGCCGCGCGACGCGAGCACGCCCACCTCGCCGTCGGCGACGGGCTGACCGAGGCGAGCCTGTACGACGGCGAGCTCACGGGCGCCGAGCGCGCCGCGTTCGCGGACCGGTTGACGGCGCGCGGTCTCGACCCGGCCGAGTACCTCTACCTGCCCGTGCACCCGTGGCAGTGGCAGCACCGGGTACCGGTCACGTTCGCGGCGGACGTCGCACGCGGCGACCTCGTGCCGCTCGGGACGGGCTCCGACGAGTACCAGCCGCAGCAGTCCATCCGCACGATGTTCAACCGCACGCGGCCGGAGCGGCACTACGTCAAGGTGGCGCTCGCGATCCAGAACATGGGCTTCCTGCGGGGCCTGTCACCGGCGTACATGCGCGCCACGCCGGAGATCAACGACTGGGTGGCCGGGATCGTCGCCGAGGACGCCACCCTGCGGGAGGGTGGCTTCGGCGTCCTGCGCGAGCGCGCGTCGATCGGGTACACCGGCGACGTCTACCACCGCACCGCCCGCCCCAGCGCGCACCGCAAGATGCTCGCGGCCCTGTGGCGCGAGTCCCCCGTGCCGCGGACCGCGCCGGGGGAGCGGCTCGCCACCATGGCGAGCCTGCTGCACCGCGACGCGTCCGGCCGCGCGTTCGCCACCGCCCTGGTGCGCACCTCCGGGATCGCGCCCGAGTCCTGGCTCCGCGCCTACCTGGACGCCTACCTGTACCCGCTGGTGCACTGCCTGCGCGCCCACGACCTGGCGTTCATGCCGCACGGGGAGAACCTCGTGCTCGTGCTGCGCGACGGCGTGGTCCGGCGGGTGCTCATGAAGGACATCGGGGAGGAGGTCGCCGTGCTCGGGCACCGCGGGCTGCCGGCGGGCGTCGAGCGGGTCCGCGCCGTCGTCGACGCCGACCAGAAGGCGCTGTCGATCTTCACCGACGTGTTCGACGGCGTGCTGCGCCACCTCGCCGGCATCCTCGCCGTGGACGGCGTGCTCGCCGAGGACCAGTTCTGGGCGGTCGTGGGCGACGTCCTCGACCGGCACGGCGACGAGCACCCCGACCTCGCCGGCCGGGTCGAGCTGCGGGGGGCGCGGTTCGCGCACTCGTGCCTCAACCGCCTCCAGCTGCGCAACACGCTGCAGATGGTCGACCTCGCCGACCAGTCCGGCTCGCTGCTGTACGCCGGCACCCTGACCAACCCGGTGGCCAACCCGGTGGCCAACCCGGTAGCGAGCCCGGTCGCGAACCCGGTGACCGCACCGGGGGCACCGTGAGCGACCCGTCGCGCCGCGCGGGCGACCGCTTCGAGCTCTTCCGCGACCCGCGGGGGGTGCCGCACGTGCGCGCCGGTTCCGAGGCGGACCTCGCCTTCGGCCAGGGCTACGTCACCGCGCTGGACCGCGGCTGGCAGCTCGACGTGGACCGCTGGTACGGCGAGGGCCGGGTCGCCGCCCGGCTCGGTCCCGCGGGCCTGGAGTGGGACCGGTTCGCCGTCCGCGTCCGGCTCGCCGACACCACCCGGCGCGTCTGGGCGGCGCTCGCGGCGCCCGAGCAGGAGTGGCTGTCCGCGTACGCCGACGGGGTCCGCGCGGGCCTCGACGCGGGCGGCCGGGACACGCCCGAGCGGGCCGAGCTCGCCCGCGCGCTCGGAGGTGCCCCGCTGCCGGACGACGAACCCTGGCACCCGTGGACGCCCGTCGGCACGTTCCTGGTGCACCACGTGCTGTTCAGCGGGTTCCCGCACCTGCTGTGGCGCGAGCACGTGACGCGCACGCTCGGCGCGGAGGCCGCCGGGTGGTGGGGCGCCGTGGACGGCGGCCCGTCGTCGGGGTCGAACGCCTGGGCGCTGCACGGGTCGCGCACCGCCTCCGGCGCGCCGCTGCTGGCCGGCGACCCGCACCGCCTCCTGGAGCTGCCCGGCGTGTACCAGCAGGTGCGGCTGGCCCGTCCGGGCCACGACGTCCTCGGTCTCGCCTTCCCCGGCGTGCCCGGCGTGCTGCACCTGGGGCACGCCGAGACGCCCCAGGGCGCGGTCGGGTGGGGCATCACCAACGCGATGGCGCACCACGTCGAGCTGTGCGCGGAGGGGGACGACGCACCGACGGTGGCGGCGCAGGTCGTGGCGTCCGGCACCGAGACGGTGCCCGTGCGGGGCGGTGACCCGGTCGACGTGCCGTGGGCCGAGACGCCGCGCGGTCCCCTCGTGACGGACCGGCACAGCCTGCGCTGGCCCGTGCGGGTCACGGCCGACGCCGGGGTGGCGGCGTGGCGCGCCCTCCAGCGGGCGCGGACGGCGCGCGACGTCGCCGCGGCGTTCGCGGGCTGGGTCGACCCGGTGAACCGCGTGCTCGCCGCCGACTCCACCGGCGAGGTGCTGAGCCTGACGGCCGGCCGGGTGCCGGTCGTGCCGCCGTCGGGCCGCGTCGTGCCGACGCCCGCCAGAGCCGCCGGAGCAGCCGGCGCCGGTGCGCCCCGGTGGCGCGACCTGCCTGCGCCCGTCGCCGTCACCGGGGTCGCGGTGGACGCCAACGACCGCCCCGCCGGCCCGGGCCTCGACCTCGGCCACGCGTACGCGCCGCACCGCGGCCCCCGGGTCCGGGCGCTGCTCGCCGACCCGCCGCCCGGCGGCGAGACGGCCGCGACCCAGGACCGCGTGCTGGCCGACACCCGCGACGGCGGTGCGGCTGAGCTCGTCGCGCGGCTCGCCGACATCGACGACCCACGCGCCGCCCGGCTGCGGGCGTGGGTGGCGGCCGGTGCCGCGATGGACCCCGGCGACGCGGACGCCGCGCTGTTCGCCCGCTGGCGGCACACCCTCGTGCGCCGCGTGGCCGCCGACCCGGCGCTCGCACCGCTGCACGCCCCGCACGGCCTGCCTGCCGTGTTCGCCCCGTGGCTCGACGTCGTCGCCCGCGTCGGCGACGCGCTCGCCGTCGTGCTCGCGTCCGGCGTCGTCGACGCCCGCGCCGCCGCCGAGCAGGCGCTGGCCGACGTCGCCGACCTGGCCGACACGGACGAGCACGACGACGCCCGGACCTGGGGCGACCTGCACCGCCTCGCGCCGCTGCACGCCCTCGACCTGGTCCCCGGCGCGGCCGTGCCCGTCGTGCCGCCCGTCCCGCTCGGTGGAGCGGGCGACTCCGTGCGCTGCACGGGCGGCGTGCCGGGACTGACCTACGCGGCGTCGAGGGGGTCGGTGGCGCGCTGGGTGTGGGACCTGGGCGACCGGCGCCGCAGCCGGTGGGGCGTACCGTTCGGCGCCGCCGGCGACCCGCGCTCGCCCCACTTCGCGGACCAGCACCCGACGTGGGCGGCGGGCAGCACCGAGCAGATCGAGACCGACTGGGCGCGGCTGCGCCCCGAACCCTTGCCGACAGACCCGACACGGAGAGCCCGATGACCGACCAGACCCGACTGCTGACCGGCGCACGCGGCGAGGAGGTGTGGCGCACGGACGTGCCGGGCGCCGGCACCTTCACCGCCCACGTCCTGGACCCCGTCGCGGACGTGGAGGTGCTGCACGACTGGGTCAACCGCCCGCACGCGGGCTTCTGGGGGCTGGCCGGGCTCAGCCGCGAGGAGCTGAGCGCCACGTACGCGTTCGTCGACTCCTTGCCCACGCACCACGCCTACCTGGTGCGCTGGGACGGCGAGCCCGTCGTGCTCGTGCAGCTCTACCACCCCGAGGACGACCCGGTCGCGACCGCCTACGACGTGCTCCCCGGCGACGTGGGGATGCACTTCTTCAAGGGCGGCGACGGGCCGGCGCAGCGGTACGGCGTCGCGCCGTGGACGGCCGTCGGCCCCGCCGTGCTGGGACTGGCGCTCGCGTCCCCGGGGGTGCGGCGGCTCGTGGTGGAGCCGGACGCCCGCAACCGGTCCGCGATCTCCCGCATGGTCGCGTTCGGCTTCGAGCCGGCCAGCACGGTGCGGTTCGAGTCGCCGCAGGGGCCGAAGGAGGCCGTGCTGGCCTTCCTGCCGCGGGATCGGGCGGAGGCGATCCTTGCCGGCGCGGGCGTCTAGGAGCGACTACGCCTGGGGGTCGGCGGGCCGCACCTCGGAGGGGACGGGGCCCGTCGTGGTGCCGGGCACCAGCTCGACGGGCAGCGTGGTGCACGTGGGCTCCTCGCCCGCCAGCACGCCCAGCACGGCGTGCCCGAGCGCGACGCCCTTGGCCCGCAAGGGCTGGTGCACGCTGGTGAGCACGTCGGGGGAGAGCCAGGGCAGGTCGATCCCGTCGAACCCGGCGATCGACACGTCGTCGGGCACGCGCAGGCCGAGCTCGCGGGCGGCGATGACGGCGCCGGCGGCAAGGAGGTCGGAGTGCGCGACGATCGCCGTCGGGCGTTCCGTCTCGGGCACCCACGCGCCGAGGATCTCGGTGGCCGCGTCGCGGCCGTGCTCCACGAGGGAGGCGGGCGTCTCCCACGAGATGACCGGCTCCACCTCGTCGCGCACCCCGTCCAGCCGGTGCCGGGTGGAGGTGCGGTCGGCCTGGGCGAGGCGGGCCGCGTCGATCGGGCCGGAGCGCTCGTCGGCGTCCAGGGGCAGCGTGATCTCCGCGATGCGGGTGTGCCCCAGCTCCTTGAGGTGCCGCACGGCCAGCGCGGTACCGGCGCGGTCGTCGAGCGCGACCAAGGGGGCGCCGTCCACCCGGCCGCCCTCGCCGACGACGACGGGCACGTCGCGGCGACGCAGCGCGGCCAGGGTCGCGTCGTCGGTGAGCACGCCCCACACGAGCACGGCCACGTCCATGGCGGCGGACTCCAGGAGCGGGTCGACGGCGGGCAGCGGCGCGGGGCCGCCGTCCGTGGAGGCGGGCACGGCGGCCGCGCGCACACCGGGGATGAGCAGCACGCCGAGCCCTTCGGCACCGAGCACGTCGACGAGGCCGTCGAGCACCTTGACCGCCACGGGGTCGCGGAACGCGCGCCCCGGCTGGTCGCCGAGGACGACGCCCACGATGCCCGACCGGCCGGAGCGGAGCTGTCGTCCGAGCGGGTTGGGGCCGGAGTAGCCCAGCTCGGCGGCGGCAGCGAGGACCTTGTCCCGGGTCTCGGCGGTGATCGGACCCGCGCCGGAGAACGCCAACGAGGCCGTGGAGACCGAGACGCCTGCGAGCTCGGCCACCCGGGCGAGCGTCGGTCGGGCGGCGTTGCTGCGACCCATGGGGCTCCTTCCGGAGGTGTCGGGGCGTCAGCCTACCCGCGCCGCCGACAGCGTGCTCGAAACGATTTGACGCTGGTGGCGGAATCGGGAAGCGTCGTCCTGTGACCTCCGAGCCTCCCCGCGTGCGCCTCGACGCCCCGCCCGCGCACGCTGTGCGGGCCGCCTGGGCCGTCTTCACCGTCTTCGTCGTGGCGGGAGTGGGTATGGCGACCTGGGCCTCGCGCCTCCCCGCCGTGCGTGACGGCCTGGGATTCACGGCGGAGCAGATGGGGCTGCTCCTGCTCACCGCCTCCATCGGCTCGCTCGTCGCGCTGCCGCTGTCCGGCATGATCGCCTCGCGCATCGGGGCCGCCCGCACCTGTGTGGCGTTCGCGGCCCTGGCCGCCGTCGGCTTCTCCGTCACGACGCTCGCCGTCGACGCCGGCCACCCGCTCGTGGTGCGGGTCGGCCTGTTCCTCGGCGGCATGGGCGTCGGCATCTGGGACGCCGCCATGAACCTCGAGGGCGCCGTCGTCGAGCAGCGTCTCGGCAGGTCCGTCATGCCGCGCTTCCACGCGGGGTTCTCGCTCGGCACCGTCGCCGGCGCGGGCGTGGGAGCCCTCGCGGCGCACGCCGGCGTGCCGCTGTCGCTGCACGTCATCACGGTGGTGCTGGTCGACCTGGTGGTCGTCGTGGTGTGCGTGCGGTTCTTCGAGCCGACGGCGCACGCGGCGGACGGACCGACCGGTTCGACCGCGTCGACCGGGTCGACCACCCCGGACACGCAGGCGGACCCGGCGACCGCCGTCGACACCGGGACCGGTCACACGCTGCGCGACACGCTGGCGACGTGGCGGGAGTCCCGCACCCTGCTGGTCGGGCTCGTCGTCCTCGCCGCGGCGCTCACCGAGGGCGCGGCGAACGACTGGGTCGGTCTCGCCGTCGTCGACGGCTTCCGCGTGGACGACTCGATCGGGGCGATCGGCCTCGCCGTCTTCCTCTGCGCGATGACGCTCGCGCGGCTGGCGGGCACGTCCCTGATCGACCGGTACGGGCGCGTCCCCATGCTGCGGGCGTGCGGCGCCGCGGCGCTGGTCGGCGTCCTCGTCTTCGCGCTCGTGCCGACGCTGTGGGTGGCGCTCGTGGGCGTCGCGATCTGGGGCGCGGGCGCCTCCCTCGGCTTCCCGCTGGGCATGTCCGCGGCCTCCGACGACCCGCGCCGCGCGGCCCTGCGCGTCTCGGTCGTCTCGACCATCGGCTACTCGGCGTTCTTCGTGGGACCGGCCCTCATCGGATTCCTCGCCGAGCACGTCGGCTATCGCGACGCGCTGCTCGTGCTGGCGGTGCCTGTCGCGCTGGGCCTGGTCGTCGCGGGTGCGGCGAAGCCGCTGCCGGCCGCCCCGGACCCGGCGCGTACGCTGGACGGGTGAGTCTTTCCGCCGTGCCCGCCTCGCCCACCACCGAGCCGTCCGCGACCACCGCGGACGGCGCCACCTCGGCCACTTCGGCCGTGTCGACCACGTCGACCCCCGCGCTCTCCGAGCTGACGACGCTGCGCGTCGGCGGTCCCGTCGACGCTTACGTGGAGGCCGAGTCGGAGGCGGAGCTCATCGACGCGGTGCGCGCGGCGGACGACGCCGGGCAGCCGCTCCTGGTGATCGGCGGCGGCTCCAACCTGCTGGTCGCGGACGAGGGGTTCGCGGGCGTCGTCGTGCGCGACGTGCGCCAGGGCCTCGACGCGGACCTCGCCGACTCGTGCGGCACCGACGGTGCGTGCGGCGGGGCGAGCCTGCGCCTGCCCGCCGGTCAGGACTGGGACGCCTTCGTGGCCGAGGCCGTGGCGAACGAGTGGGTGGGCGTCGAGGCGCTGTCCGGCATCCCCGGCACGGTCGGCGCCGCCCCTGTGCAGAACATCGGCGCGTACGGCCAGGAGGTGTCCGGGGTCGTCGCGTCGGTGCGCACCTGGGACCGCGCCACGGGCGGCATGAAGACGTTCCCGCTCGCGTCGCTCGGCTTCGGCTACCGCACGTCGCTGCTCAAGCGCACGATGCGCACCGGCGGCGGCGAGGGCGCCCCCTGGTACCCGACCCCGCGGTACGTGGTGCTCGAGGTGAACCTGCAGATGCGCCTGGGCAGCCTGTCCGCGCCCGTCGGCTACGGCGAGCTGGCCCGCCGGCTCGGCGTCGAGGTCGGCAGCCGCGCCCCGTCGGCCGAGGTGCGGGAGGCGGTGCTCGAGCTGCGCGGCGGAAAGGGCATGCTGCTCGACGGCGTGGGCGGCGCTCCCGCCCCTGACCACGACCGCTGGTCCGCCGGGTCGTTCTTCACCAACCCGGTGCTGCCGGCGGACGCCGCGGAGGACCTGCCGCAGGACGCCCCGCGCTTCCCCGTGCGGTCGGCGACGCCCGAGTCGACCGTGGGTCCCGCCCTCGGCGTCGTCGACCCGACCCTCGTCAAGACGAGCGCCGCGTGGCTCATCGAGCATGCCGGGTTCACCAAGGGCTTCGGCCTCGCGGGCGAGCACAGCCCCGCGCGCCTCTCGACCCGCCACACGCTGGCCGTGACCAACCGCGGCGGCGCGACCGCGGCCGACCTCGTCGCCCTCGCCCGCACCGTGCGCGACGGCGTCAAGGACGCCTTCGGCATCGAGCTCGAGGCCGAGCCTGTCCTCGTCGGCACCGCCCTGTGATCGTTGTGGGTACGAAATCGGCGTGAATTCCCGGGGGAATTCACGCCCTG
>NZ_JBSHCR010000081.1:0-16143 GCF_053615895.1 Isoptericola sp. NPDC055881 | reverse complement strand
GGCGCCAGGCTACCGGCGCCCGTGCGCCGCCACCCGCGCCGGTCCCGGCCGCCGTCGGCCGCGCCGTCCCCCGGACGCTCTAGGCTGCCCCCATGGGTACCGCGCTCGTCACCGGCGCCACCGCCGGCCTCGGCCTGGAGTTCGTCTGGCAGCTCGCCACCGCGCGACACGACGTCGTCGTCGTCGCGCGCGACGTCGACCGCCTGGAGGAGGTCGCCACGCAGGTGCGCGCCGCCGCCGGCGTGCGGGTGGAGGTGCTGCCCGCCGACCTGTCGGTCCCGGAGGACCTGGAACGGGTCGCCGCCCGCCTGGCCGTGACCGGCGAGGAGGCGGGGGACGACCGGCGCCCCGTGGGCCTGCTCGTCAACAACGCCGGGTTCGCGACGGCGCAGCGGTTCGTCGACGGTGACCTCGGCGTCGAGCTGTCCGCCCTCGACGTCATGGTGCGCGCCGTCCTCGTGCTCTCCCACGCCGCCGCCGGGCAGATGACGTCCCGCGGCCGGGGCGCGATCCTCAACGTGGCGTCGGTCGCGGCGCTCACCGCGGGCGGCACGTACGCCGCGGCGAAGGCGTACGTGCGGTCGTTCACCGAGGGGCTCGCCGTCGAGCTCCGGGGGACGGGCGTCACCGCGACCGTGGTGTGCCCCGGGTTCGTGCGCACCGAGTTCCACGACCGCGCAGGCATCGACATGTCCCCGATCCCGGACGGCGGGTGGCTCGACGCGCCGCGCGTCGTGTCCGAGGCGCTCGCGGAGGTGCGCCGCGGCGTGGTCATCACGACGCCGTCCGTCCGATACAAGGCGGCGTCCGCGCTGCTGCGCCTCGCCCCGCGCTTCGCCGTCCGCGCCGTCGGCGAGTACCGCTGACCCGCCGTCGTCACGGTGGGGCGGGCCCCGTACCCTGGTGCCCGTGACGACCACCGACGCTTCCTTCGGCCCGACGCCCCGCGAGCAGCTGCGCGACCTCATCACCGAGCTCGCCGTCGTGCACGGGAAGGTGACGCTGTCCTCCGGCAAGGAGGCCGACTACTACGTCGACCTGCGCCGCATCACGCTGCACCACCGCGCGGCCCCGCTCGTGGGCCACGTGCTGCTCGACCACCTCGAGGAGGTCGGCCTGGGCACCGCGGAGGTGGACGCCGTCGGTGGCCTCACGCTCGGCGCCGACCCGATCGCGGACGCGCTGCTGCACGCGGCCGCCTCCCGCGGCCAGGACCTCGACGCGTTCGTGGTGCGCAAGGCCGCGAAGGCGCACGGCATGCAGCGGCAGATCGAGGGCCCGGAGGTCGCCGGCCGCAAGGTCGTCGTCCTCGAAGACACGACGACGACCGGCGGATCGCCGATCGCCGCCATCGAGGCGCTGCGTGCCGCGGGTGCCGAGGTGCTGGGCTGCGCGACGATCGTGGACCGGGCCACGGGCGCGGGCGAGAAGATCGAGGCGCTCGGCGTGCCCTACCACTACCTCTTCGACCTGGCGGACCTCGGCCTCGCCTGAGCCGACGACGGAGCAGCAGCTCGCTGCGTCGTCAAACGTGGTCGATGAGGTCCGAGATCGAGTCCACGACGTGCGACGGGGGGAACGGGTATGTGTCCACCTCGGCGGCGGTGGTGGAGCCGGTCATCACGAGGAACGTCTCCAGCCCAGCCTCGATGCCGGCCACGACGTCGGTCCATGCGGTCGCCGATCATCGCCGTCACCTCCGAGTGGGCGTCGATCCAGTTGAACACCGAGCGGAACATTATCGGGTCCTGCTGCCGAGAACCACGGCTGGTTCAGGCGTGACACTGGTGCGCCTAAACGGAGAGGAGTCGTTCTCGACGGCCACGTGTCGCTCTGCGTTTTGCGGGCATGGATCGGGGCATGCTCAGGTAGGCTTCCACATACCCAACTGATGGAGTGTGACGTGTCACTGGCAGATGAAATAGCAGCGAGGCGGCAATACATCCGCTCAGACGGCTACACGATGTCTATCGGCGAGTTCACCAATCTCTATCGTGATCGCGAGATCATAATTCGACCAGAGTACCAGCGGCTTTTTCGTTGGTCGGCTGAGAAGAAATCGCGACTCATTGAGTCGTTGCTCCTGGACATACCACTTCCTTCGATCTTCGTTGCCGCGCAAGATGACGGTGTCTGGGAGGTAGTTGATGGACTTCAGCGCCTCTCGACGATCTTTGAGTTCATGGGTCTCCTGCGGGACGAAGCGACGGGGAAAGTGTTGCCGCCAAGCAGCCTTCTGGCGACAAAATATCTACCTTCGCTAGAAGGATGCTTCTACGAGAATCCCGATGACCAGGATAATTCGCTCGACGTCGCTCAGCGCCTCGCCTTGAAGCGGGCAAAGTTGGACGTGAAGATCCTGCTACGGGATACAGATCCAACCTTCAAATTCGAGCTCTTCGACCGACTGAATTCAGGGGGGCAGCCCACCTCTGAACAGGAGGTCCGTACAGCGCAATTACTTATGAGTCACGCGGACTTCTTCCGTTGGCTTGACGGAAACCGAAACTCGGAGGCTTTCAAAGACTCCCTGCCGCTGACGAGCCGACAGATTGCAGAGCAATACGATCTCGAACTGGTAATTCGCTTCCTCGTCTTGCTGTACAGTCGACCGTCTGCACTCACGGGTTTCGCGGAATTCGATGCGCTCCTAACCGATCAGTCCGTGGCGATGGCTTCGGAGGACCGATCGACGATTCTCGACTCCTATAGCATTGCCGCGGCAAGTGACCTGTTCCGACGGACATTCGCGGTCATTGCCAGCATTGGAATTGACGCCTTCCGGCGGTACGACGTTCGCAGAGATCGATTCTCCGGCGGCTTTTCGGTATCAACTTTTGAGGCGCTCTCGATTGGTGTCGCGAGGAACATCGACGCGTGGGAGTCGGAGCAAGACGCACCATCGAAGTTGATCGATAAGTGCAAGTTGCTAGCTGCGGATCAGCGCTTTCGAGACCGCTCTGGTGCTGGCGTCCGGGCTTCGCAGCGAATTCCTGTAATGGTGGAGATCGGTCCTGAGATCTTTAGGCCGTAGGGTGGGAACCACTCGTACGGTAGAGCAACTTGTGGACCAGATCGATGCAGACCTGGCGTGGAGGAAGTTGGAGCTTGCCTCTTGGTCCAGCATGTTGGGTCGAGCAAAGGGTGCTCAAAGAGACGTTCTTGTCCGCGGCGCATGGGCGCTCCTGTATGCCCATTGGGAAGGTTTTGTAAAATCATCCTGCACGCACTATGTTGAATTTGTCGATTCCCAAGGTCTCGATATTGATGACCTTAGAGACTGCTTCGTGGCGATCGCCTTGAGATCGCACCTGGCGGCTGCCGCAGCCTCAACTCACGGTTCTGCACACACTCAGATAGTTTCGGCAGTGCGAGCGGGATCGCTGAAGGCGAACCTGCCCACGGACCGCGTGACGATCAAGACGAATGCGAATTTGAAGTTTGAGACGTTTGAGGAGATTCTTCTTTCAATCGGCTGTGACCCTGCGGACTTCGACGATCTCGCGGGCCCTCTAGACACAGTACTCCTAAAGCATCGCAACGACATTGCGCATGGCCGCTACCTGCTTGTGTCGGTCGGTAAGTGGGAGCATCTAAAAACTTTGCTCGTCTCCGCGATGGACAAATTAAGAACTCAGATCGAAAATCGCGCCGCAACGCGTGCGTACAGACGAAGCTAGCGGTTCAGGTAGCGTGAGGAACTCCTACGGCGCGCGCGGTTTGAAGTGAGCCGATGACCGCCTCGCGGCGGCGTCTAGGGCGGGCGAACGGAGCGTGGTCCGCGAGCCGCGCAGCCTGGGAGCGTCGTTGGATCAAAGCAGAGTTCCATCGGCAGGATCGACTGTGTGGATCGCTCGAATCTGGGAGTTCTCGTCGAGGCGCAGGCCGATGTGTCCTCGGGTAGTCCAGATCTTACGCGACTGCTCCGGTTACATTGCCGAGTCGTTCCGGTCTGGTGGAGGGCCGGAACGACTCGGCCCTACCGTCGAGCACCTCAGGCGTCGCGCCCGGACGACCGTCGCGGGCTCACCTTTATTCGGCGCGGGAAGCTCGGAGGTGGTTGCGTGCCCCCAGCAGCTCTAGCGGCAGGGTCAGCGTCGCCACAACCGCTCGACGATCGAGGGCGCGGGCACCCCAGGGGTGGACCCGTACGCCGGGCCCGAAGACTTAAACCCTCAACTGCTGCAACAGCAATGCTCTAATGGGGCCGCGTCAGATAGGGCCGAGCGGTCAGACACGGTCGATGAGGTCCGCGATCGAGTCCACGACGTGCGACGGGCGGAACGGGTAGGTGTCCACCTCGGCCGCGGTGGTGGAGCCGGTCATCACGAGGAACGTCTCCAGCCCGGCCTCGATGCCGGCCACGACGTCGGTGTCCATGCGGTCGCCGATCATCGCCGTCACCTCGGAGTGGGCGTCGATCCGGTTGAGCGCCGAGCGGAACATCATCGGGTTTGGCTTGCCCACGTAGTACGGCGACCGTCCGGTGGCGGCCTGGATCATCGCGGCGACGGCCCCCGTCGCGGGCAGCGGGCCCTCCGCCGACGGCCCCGTCGTGTCCGGGTTGGTGGCGATGAACCGGGCGCCGTCGCGCACCAGGCGGACGGCCTTGGTGATCGCGGTGAAGGAGTACGTGCGGGTCTCGCCGAGCACCACGTAGTCCGGGTCCGACTCGGTGAGCGTGTACCCCGCCTCGTAGAGCGCGGTCGTGAGCCCGGCCTCGCCGATCACGTACGCCGACCCGTTCGGGATCTGGTCGGACAGGAACTGCCCCGTCGCGAGCGCCGACGTCCAGATCGCCTCCTCCGGCACGTCGATCCCCGACGTCCGGAGCCGGGCGCGCAGGTCGCGCGGCGTGAAGATCGAGTTGTTCGTGAGCACGAGGAACGGGCGTTCCGCGTCGCGCAGCGCCCGCACGAACTCCGGCGCCCCGGGGATGGCTCGGCCCTCGTGCACGAGGACGCCGTCCATGTCGGTCAGCCAGCACTCGATCCGTCGTTCGCTCACGCGCTCACCCTAGTGGGCGGGCCGCCGGCGTGCGTCCGCCAGGATGGGGCCATGACGACGATCGTGGTGGTGGGCGGCACCGGGCAGGCGGGGCGCGCCGTCGTGCGCGAGGCGGGGACGCGGGGGCTCGACGTGCGGGTGGTGTCCCGCCGTCCCCCGGAGTCGACAGACGGCGCGGCGCACCACGCGGTGGACCTGCTGGGCGACGACGAAGTCGGGGTGGTCGCCGCCCTGACCGCCGCGTTCGACGGAGCCGACGCGGTGGTGGACGCCAGCAACGGGATGGCACCCGGTGCGCAGGCCGTGTTCACGACCGGTGCGCGACGGGTCGCGGAGGCCGCGGGGCGGGCGCGCGCGGGCCGCGTCGTCGTGCTGTCGATCGCCGGGGTGGACCGCAGCGGGTACGCGTACTACCAGGCGCACGCCGAGCAGGAACGGGTCCACGCCGCGGGACCGGTGCCGGCGACGATCGTGCGCGCCACGCAGTTCCACGAGTTCCTTGGGATCTTCTTCGGCCGGGACAGCCGGCTCGGCGCCTGGTCGCGGGCGGGGCTGCTGCCGTACCCGCGCGGCTGCCGGTTCCAGACGATCGACCTGCGCGACGTCGCCCGCGCGCTCGTGGACGCGGCACAGGGCGACGACCCGCTCGGCGTCGCGCCCGTGCCCGGCCCGTCGGGCGCACCGACGGTGACCGTCGGCGGCCCCGAGGTGCGCGACGCGCGGGACCTGGCGCACGCCTGGCGACGCGCGCAGGGCTCGCGACGGCTGCCGGTCGGCGTGCCGCTGCCCGGCCCGCTCGGCGAGTTCTTCCGGGCCGGGCGCAACCTCGTGCCGGACGCCGCCGTCGGCACGGTCACGTACGACGAGTGGCTGGCGGGCCGGTGAGCGTGCCCGCCCCCGAGCCTGCCCCCGAGGCCGCCCCCCAGCCCGCGCGCGAGGTCGGCGTCGGGCCCTGGCCGGGCGGCCCGGAGACATGGCCACGCCGGCCCGACGGCGCCCCCGACCCTCGCTTCGACTCCGACCTGCTGGCGCACGGCGACCGGCGCAACGTCGTCGACCGGTACCGCTACTGGACGGTGGAGGCCGTGGTGGCGGACCTCGACGCCCGCCGCCCCGCCGACCGGCAGCTGCACGTCGCCATCGAGAACTGGGCGCACGACCTCAACATCGGGTCGGTGGTGCGCACCGCGAACGCGTTCAACGCGGCCGGCGTGCACGTCGTCGGGCGGCGGCGCTGGAACCGCCGTGGCGCGATGGTCACCGACCGCTACCTGCACGTCCACCACCACCCGGACGCGGCGGCGCTCGCGGCGTGGGCCGCGTCGGCCGACGACGGGGCGGGTCTGCCGGTGGTCGGGGTCGACAACGTGCCGGGGTCGGTGCCCCTGGAGGCCTACGACCTGCCGCCGCGGTGCGTGCTGCTGTTCGGCCAGGAGTCGGTGGGCCTGACGGCGGAGGCGCAGGAGGTGTGCGCCGACGTCGTCCACATCACCCAGCACGGCTCGACGCGCTCGCTCAACGCGGGTGCGGCGGGGGCGATCGCGATGCACGCGTGGGCCGCGCGCTGGCTCGCCCCGTCTCACCCAGCCGACGGCAGGTGACTCCCATGACCGGGACGTGAGAAAATCTGGGTGCATGCGGGTCGCACGGCGCCCGTCGCGACGAAGCATCCCGCTGCATCCTCGTACGCCCCGTCATTGGAGTACCGCAGATGCCTATCGCAACCCCCGAGGTCTACGCCGAGATGATCGACCGGGCGAAGGCCGGCAAGTTCGCCTACCCCGCCGTCAACATCACGTCGTCGCAGACCGTCACCGCCGCGCTCCAGGGCTTCGCCGAGGCCGAGTCGGACGGGATCATCCAGGTCTCCGTCGGCGGCGGTGAGTACGCCTCGGGTGCCACGATCAAGGACCGCGTCGTCGGTTCGCTCGCCCTCGCGGCCTACGCCACCGAGGTCGCGAAGAACTACTCGGTGAACATCGCGATCCACACCGACCACTGCGTCAAGAAGAACCTCGACTCCTGGGTCCGCCCGCTGCTCGCCCTCGAGGCCGAGCAGGTCAAGGCCGGCAAGAACCCGACGTTCCAGTCCCACATGTTCGACGGCTCGGACATCCCGCTGGACGAGAACCTCGTCATCGCGGCGGAGCTCCTCGAGCTCTCGCAGGCGGCGCGCACCATCCTCGAGATCGAGGTCGGCGTCGTCGGTGGCGAGGAGGACGGTCACGAGGCCGCCATCAACGACAAGCTCTACACGACGGCCGAGGACGGTCTCGCGACCGTCAAGGCGCTCGGCGCAGGCGAGAAGGGCCGCTACCTGACGGCCCTCACCTTCGGCAACGTGCACGGCGTGTACAAGCCGGGCGCCGTGAAGCTCCGCCCGTCGATCCTCGCGGACATCCAGAAGGCCGTGGGCGACGAGATCGGCAAGGAGAACCCGTTCGACCTCGTGTTCCACGGTGGTTCGGGCTCGACGGCCGAGGAGATCTCGGAGGCCGTCGACAACGGCGTCATCAAGATGAACATCGACACCGACACGCAGTACGCGTTCACGCGCCCGGTCGTCGAGCACATGTTCAAGAACTACGACGGCGTCCTCAAGATCGACGGCGAGGTGGGCAACAAGAAGGCCTACGACCCGCGCGCCTGGGGCAAGCTGGCCGAGGCCGGCATGGCCGCCCGCATCGTCGAGGCCGCGCAGCAGCTGCGCTCCGCCGGCCACAAGATGTGATCTCCTGCCTCACGCCGAGGTAGTCGGAGACTCGCCGAGGTAGTTCTGAGGGCGGTCCGCACCTGGTGCGGGCCGCCCTCAGCACTACCTCGGCAGGGCTTGGACTACCTCGGCGTCGGGGTCTCCAGGTCGAAGCCCGGGTCGACGTCGACGATCTCCAGGAGTTCACCGATGCGGGTGACCTCGAGGAGGAACCGCACGGTGGGGGGTGCGCGCAGCACCCGCACGCGGTGCGGGCTGCGCGACGCGAGCCGTGCGAGGAACGCCACACCGGACGAGTCCATGAAGGTGACGTGGTGGGCGTCGATCTCGACGGGGAGGCCGGAGCCCTCGGCGTCGGAGATCGCCTCTCCGAGCTCGGCGCCGATGTCGGCGTCGATCTCTCCGGACAGCACCACGCGGGCACGCGACGCGCCCACGATGACGTGCACGCTCGCGGGGTCTCCCAGCTCGGGCATCACGTCTGCCTCCCTCACGTCTGCACGCCGCAGGTCACGTGGGGTCGAGTTCGATCCGTCGTGCACGGTGCTCCTTCCACGCGCCGGGGCGTTCATCTCGAGTCTCGGCGGACACCAATCTACGGTTGAATGACCAGCAAGAACACCAACCCGGGCGGGGAATCTTGGCAGTGGAGGCATTATGACCGAATCATCCGGTCCTGTGCCGCCCCTCCCGAGTGGTTTTCTTGACGTCGCGGTCGCCGACGCCATCATCCCGGCCTTCGTGACCGGCTCCTGGGACGACGGCATGCCCGTCCTCTGGGTGAACGACGCGTTCGCCCGCCAGACCGGCATCGGCCTGAGCGACCTCGCCGCGCTGGGGGAGCACCCGCTGCTCGCGCTCGTCGCCGACGACACGGAGCGCGAGCGCAGCCAGGAGGACCTGCGCGCCAGCCGTCCGACCACGCGCATGGTGCGCGGCCGCCACCCCGACGGGGCGGGCACCTGGTGGCAGGTGACGATGTCCCCCGTGCCGGACGCGGACGGCCCGGCCCACCGGTGGTTCGGCACCGCCACCGACGTGTCGACGCACGTCGAGCGCCAGGCGGCACAGCTCGCGTCCCTGGAGGTCGAGCGCCGCGAGCGGGCCGACCTCGACCTCATCGCCCAGACCACCGAGCTGCTCGGCGACCTCGAGTACCCGTACGCCCTGCGCGACATCGCCGACCTGCTGCGCTCGCTCGTGCCCTGGGCGGGGTTCTACGTCAACGACGACGGCCTCCTCTTCGCCGACGGCGTGGACGTCGCCTCGCCCCCCAGCGGTCGCGGACGCCGGCACGCCCGCTACGTCCCGGAGGCCCCGGACGGGGACGCCGAGGGCTCGCCGGTGCACGAGGGGCACGAGGGGCACGAGCCGGTGCGGGACGAGGTCCAGGACCTGCTCGAGGGCGTCATCGAAGGGCCGGTGATGCTCCGCCTCGACGCCCGCTTCCCCGCCCACGCCGCCTCGGGCTGGCTGCGCCGCGACGTGCTGCGGCGCGTCGTCGAGGAGACCGGTGCCCTGCCGCGCGCCGTCGTCGTGCACGCCGTGGCCGGCCGGCGTCGCGTGCTCGGGCTCCTCGCCACCTGGCACGGCGTCGGCGTCGCCGCCGACGGGACGGTCACGGAAGCACCCGGCCCGGCGCCGACCGAGCCGCAGCACGTGCACACGGTGATCGAGGTCGTCGCCCGCCGCGCCGGCACCGCCATCGACAACGCGCGCCTCTACGCCCGCGAGCACCGGCTCGCCGAGGCCCTCCAGCGCGCCATGCTGCCCGAGCAGGCCGACGTGTCCGGGCTCGACGTGTGGACCTACTACGCGCCCAACGCCGAGCATGCCCAGGTCGGCGGCGACTGGTACGACGTGCTCCAGATCAGTGACGGCACGGTCGGGCTCGTCGTCGGCGACGTGGTCGGGCACGACGTCGAGGCGGCGGCCGCGATGGGTCAGCTGCGCTCCGTCGTGCGGTCCTACGCCTTCGAGCTCGCCACGCCCGGCATCGTCGTCGACAGGGTCGACCAGCTCGTCACCGGCATGCGCATCCCGCGCTCCGCGTCCATGGTCTACGCGACGCTCAAGCACCAGCCCGACGGCGACGCCTGGACCGTGCAGTACACGCGCGCCGGCCACCTGCCGCCGCTGCTGCTGCGCGACGGCAAGGTCACGCAGCTCGCCGGCGGCGCCGGGTCGCTCGTCGGCTTCGGCTCCCGCCCCCGCACCACCGGGCAGGCGGAGCTGCGCCGCGGCGACGTCCTCCTCTTCTACACCGACGGCCTCATCGAGCGCCGCGACCGTTCGCTCAAGGTCGGTCTCGACGCGCTCGTCGAGACCTCCGCCCGGATCACGGCCCGCGACGCCGCCGGGGTGGGGGAGGAGCTGCTCTCCCGGCTCGCCGACGCGCCCGAGGACGACGTCGCGTTGGTGGTCGTGCGGGTGCCCGACCCGGTCGCCGACGCCGAGACCCAGCCCTTGAGCCCCCGCTCACGCCGGTGGCTGCTGCCCAGCGAGCCAGCGTCCATCGGCCGTGCCCGGCACGCCGTGCTGCGCACCTGCCAGGCGTGGGGGCTGCCGGAGTCCGCGTCCGCCGAGCTCGTCGTCTCCGAGCTCGTCGCCAACGGGGTGCTGCACGGCTGGGGCAACATCGCGCTGCGGCTCTTCGACACCGGTGACGGCCTGCGCATCGAGGTCGAGGACTCCAACCCCGCCCCGCCCGTCACCACGGACGGGCACCCCAACCGCGTCGGCGGGTTCGGGATGCAGATCGTGGAGCGCCTGGCCGACTGGGGGTGGCGGCCCGCCGGGTCGGGCAAGCTGGTGTGGGCGAAGCTGCACGCGAGCTCCGGCACCCCGCGGTAGACCGTCCTGCCCGACCGTTCCGGAAGCTCTCCCCGAACCGGTGGCGTCCGACACCAGGTGCAGGTCCTGCCCTCATGAGTACGCCCGAGTCCTGAGATGCCCGTGCAGATCTTGCAACTCGCCGGCGCTGCGGGTGCTGAGAGGTCACGATGGGGCCGGAAGAAGGTCCACGGGAGAAGGTCCGCCGAGAAGTCGGCGGGCACCCCGACAGGTGGATGTACGGGCGCAGCACCTGACATCCGAGGAGGGAGACGTGATCGGGATCTGTCGCCGGACGCGTCTGGTCGGAGTGCTCGCCACAGGCGCCGTCGCCGCGATGGCGGGATGCACGGCCCCGGCCCCCGCCCCGGCGCCGACGACCGCTGTCAGCGGTACGGCCCGGTTCGCCACCGCCGCGATCGACGTCGTCGGGGAGGACGGCGTCGGGATCGATCTGAACCTGCTGTTCGTCGCCGACCCCGAAGACCCGGTCTGGGACGCGACAGGGGTGACGGCCGGCACCCGCCACGTGGACGACTTCGACATGCTCCGCGGCACTCAGGGACACGTCGAAGGTGTCGGCGAGCGGCGTCTCGGGAACCTCACGTTCAACGTCGATGCGCACGACAGCCTGGTCGAGTTCTCCACGATCACGCTGACGGTCGACGGCGCGGAGCAGACGTTCGACGTGGGCCAGGTGAGGGTGTACCCGAACCGGGAGACCGACGGCCCGTTCGAGGTCACCGGCGAAGCGACCGTCACCGCACCGAGCTGCGGCACATTCACGCAGAAGTTCGAGGCCCACGAGAAGGCGGGGCGGGCGCCGATCGTCAGGGCGCTCAACGCGTCGGACTACGTGGACGTCTCGGCAGAGGCCACGACGAGCAGGCGGCTGCTGACCACGCGGGTGAGCGTCCGGTGCGATCCCGCCGCTGACTTCGTGATGGTGACGCCCATGATCGAGGTCGACACCGACGGCGAGCGTGCACTGCTCCCGACCACCACGGTCACCATCGGGTACAACCCCACCCCCGAGACGATCGAGAAGATCGCCTCCAGGCCGGGTCAAGGACCATGACATGACCAGCGACGACGGCCACCCGTTCGTGGGAACAGGTGGCCGTCGTCGTGTCGTGTGGAGTCAGATGCTGCCCTGGTGGCGTCAGTCGCGCAGCGCGCGGACCTCGTCGACGGACGTGCCGGAGTCACGGAGGAACTGCGTGCAGCGGTCGGCCTCGGCGGTCTCGCCGATCTGACCGGCCGCGGTGGCCAGGGCGGCGAGGGCGCGCAGGAAGCCCTGGTTCGGGACGTGGTCGGCGGGGATCGGCCCCTGGCCGCGCCAGCCCGCGCGGCGCAGCGCGTCCAGGCCGCGGTGGTACCCGGTGCGGGCGTACGCGTAGGCCGCGACCGACCGTGCGGCACTGGGCTCCGCACCCGCGCCGTCGAGCGTGAGCTCCGCGAGCACGGCCCAGGCCAGAGAGGCTGCGGGGTGGTCGGCGGCGAGGCGGGCCGGGTCCTCCCCGGCGTCGAGACCCTCGCGCACCTGGGGGTGGTCGTCGGGCAGGCGGGTGGGAGGCGGGCCGGCGAGCAGGTCGTCCACGGGGGAGGTCATGGGCCCATTCTCGCCCGCTCGCGGAGCCCTGCGCCCTCGGGCGTCGTGCAGGCCCGGTCCCGGGTACGCTCGGCAGCATGATCGAGATCGCGACGTCATCGACGACGACGACGCTCGTGATCGCCGGTGACCTCGACCTCGCGGAACGCGACCAGTTCCCCGAGATCGCCACCCGGGTGGTCGGGCTGCGCCGTCAACTGCTGGTGATCGACATGTGCCGGGTCACCTTCATGGACTCGACGGGCGCTGCCTTCCTCATCTCCCTGGCGGACGCCGGGCGCAAGCGCGGCGGGGCCACGGTGCTGCGCGGTGCCGACGAGCGCGACCTGTTCGTGCTCGAGGTGTGCGGCGCGCTCGACCTGTTCCGCATCGACCGTGACCACCGGTGCGAGTCCGCGCCGGCGTCGTCGGCCCCCGCGTCGCACCGACCCGCCTGACCGCCCTCCACCGGTCCGCCGGCGGAATCTCCGGCCGATCCTCCGGCTGATCCTCCGGCATGGTCACGGACGGGTAAACTCGGGCGCGGCCCGGCCGAGGAGGCCCGCCCACGGGCGACATGCCGGGCCTCGTCGACACGAGGAGATTTCATGCCAGCCGTGGTGCTCGTCGGTGCCCAGTGGGGCGATGAGGGCAAGGGAAAGGCCACGGACCTGCTCGGGTCCCGGGTCGACTACGTCGTGAAGTTCAACGGCGGCAACAACGCGGGCCACACCGTCGTCATCGGTGACGAGAAGTACGCCCTGCACCTGCTGCCCTCCGGCATCCTGTCGCCCGGCGTCGTCCCGGTGATCGGCAACGGCGTGGTCGTGGACATCGACGTGCTGTTCGAGGAGCTCGACGACCTGATCGCCCGGGGCGTCGACGTCTCGCGCCTGCTCGTCTCGAGCCAGGCGCACGTCATCGCCGGGTACCACCGCACGCTCGACAAGGTCACCGAGCGGTTCCTCGGCAAGCGCCGGATCGGCACCACCGGCCGGGGCATCGGGCCGGCGTACGCGGACAAGATCAACCGCGTCGGCATCCGCATCGCGGACCTGTTCGACCCCAAGATCCTGCGGGAGAAGGTCGAGGGCTCGCTCGACCAGAAGAACCACCTGCTGGTCAAGGTCTACAACCGCCGCGGCGTCGAGATCGACGAGACGGTCGACGAGCTGCTCGCCCACGCCGAACGGCTCCGGCCGATGGTCGCGAACACCCCGCTGGTGCTGAACCAGGCCCTCGACGCCGGCAAGAACGTCCTGTTCGAGGCCGGCCAGGCGACCATGCTGGACATCGACCACGGCACGTACCCGTTCGTCACGTCCTCCAGCGCCACCGCGGGTGGCGCGGTCACCGGGTCGGGCATCGGACCCACCCGCGTCGACTCCGTCATCGGCGTCATCAAGGCGTACACGACGCGCGTCGGCGAGGGCCCGTTCCCCACCGAGCTGTTCGACGACATGGGCGAGTACCTGCTCAAGACCGGCGGGGAGTACGGCGTCACGACCGGCCGCGCGCGCCGCTGCGGCTGGTACGACTCCGTCATCGCGCGCTACGCGGCGCGCATCAACGGGCTCACCGACCTGGTGGTCACCAAGCTCGACGTGCTCACCGGCCTGGAGAAGGTGCCCGTCTGCGTCGCCTACGACGTGGACGGCACCCGCTACGACGAGATGCCCGACGACCAGTCGGCCTTCCACCACGCGAAGCCGATCTACGAGGAGATGCCCGGGTGGTGGGAGGACATCTCCGGCGCCCGCCGCATCGAGGACCTGCCCGCCAACGCGCAGGCGTACCTTGCCCGGCTGGAGGAGCTCTCCGGCTGCCGCATCTCCGCGGTGGGCGTGGGCCCGCGGCGCGACGAGATCATCCCGGTGCACGACCTCATCCACGCACGCTGACCGTGGCGGCTCCCGCGCAGGCGTCCCCGCAGGTCGTCGCCGCGCTCGCCCCGCACGGGGCGCTGCGCGCGGTGCTCAACCTCGGCAACCCGGTGCTGGCGCAGGGCACGCCGGACGCCCCCGCCGGCGTCACGGCGGACCTCGCGCGGGAGCTGGCGCGTCGCCTCGGGGTGCCGGCCCGCCTCGAGTGCGTGGACAGCGCGCGGCTGTCCTTCGCGGCGGTCGCGGAAGGACGGGCCGACGTCGGCTTCCTCGCCGTCGAGCCCGAGCGGGCCGCCCACGTCGCGTTCACGGCGCCGTACGTGCTGATCGAGGGCGTCTTCGCCGTGCCCGAGGACTCCGTGGTGCGCACGGCCGAGGACGTCGACCGCCCCGGCGTGCGCGTCGGCGTCAAGCAGGGCTCCGCCTACGACCTGTACCTCACGCGCACCCTGCAGCACGCTCAGGTGGTGCGTGGTGCCGACGGGACCGTCGCGTTCGAGGAGCACGGCCTGGAGGTCGCGGCCGGCATCCGCCAGCCCCTCACGCGCTACGTGGGGCAGCACCCGGGGCTGCGCCTCGTCGAGCCCCGGTTCACCGAGATCCGCCAGGCCGTGGCCACCGGCCGGGACCGGGACCCGGCCGCCGTCGCGTGGCTGCGCGACGCCGTCGCCGGACTGGTCGCGGACGGCTTCGTCACGGCCGCCCTCGAACGCTCCGGACAGGACGCCACCGTCCCCGGTTAGCATGGCTGCCCGTGAAGATCCTCGTCGTCGGGACCGGTGCCCGCGAGCACGCCATCGTCCACGCCCTCGCGTCCGAGGCCGCCGAGGGCACGCAGCCGGCGCACGAGCTGCACGCGGCCCCCGGCAACCCGGGCATGGCCGCCCAGGCGACCCTGCACCCCGTCGACGCGAACGACGGCCGCGCCGTCGCGGCGCTCGCGCGGACGCTGGGCGTCGACCTCGTCGTCGTCGGGCCGGAGGCCCCGCTGGTGGCGGGCGTCGCCGACGTGGTCCGCGAGGCCGGCATCCCGTGCTTCGGGCCGTCCGGCGAGGCCGCACTCCTCGAGGGCTCGAAGGCGTTCGCCAAGGACGTCATGGCGGCCGCGAACGTCCCCACCGCCATGGCGCACGTGTGCACCACGGAGGCGCAGGTCGCGGACGCGCTCGACGCCTTCGGGGCCCCGTACGTCGTCAAGGACGACGGCCTGGCCGCCGGGAAGGGCGTCGTCGTGACGTCCGACCGCGACGCCGCCCTCGCCCACGCCCGCGAGGCGCTCGACGCCCGCGGCGGCGACGGACGAGTCGTGGTCGAGGAGTACCTGGACGGTCCGGAGGTCTCCCTGTTCTGCCTGTGCGACGGCGCGACCGTCGTGCCGATGGTGCCCGCCCAGGACTTCAAGCGCGTGGGTGACGACGACGCCGGCCCCAACACGGGCGGCATGGGGGCCTACACCCCGCTCGGCTGGGCGCCGTCCGGCCTGGTGACCGAGGTGGTCGACCGCATCGCGCAGCCCACGGTCGACGAGATGGCGCGCCGCGGCACCCCGTTCTCCGGCGTGCTGTACGTGGGGCTCGCGCTGACCAGCCGTGGGACTCGCGTGGTCGAGTTCAACGCCCGGTTCGGTGACCCGGAGATCCAGGCGGTGCTCACCCGGCTGCGCACGCCGCTGTCCGGTGTGCTGGTCGCCGCCGCGACCGGCCGGCTCGACGGCGTCGAGCCGCTGCGCTGGTCGGACGACGCCGTGGTCAACATCGTCGTCGCGTCGCAGGGCTACCCCGAGTCGCCGCGCAAGGGCGACGCCATCGGCGGCATCGAGGCCGCGGAGGCGCTGGAGGGCGTGCACGTGCTGCACGCCGGCACCGCCCTGACCGACGACGGCACGCTGGTGTCCGCCGGCGGCCGGGTGCTGTCCGTGGTCGGCCAGGGCGCGGACCTCGCCGCAGCGCGGGCAGCGGCGTACGCGGGGGTCGCGCAGATCACGCTGGACGGCTCGCACCATCGCAGCGACATCGCGCTGAAGGCCGAGCGCGGCGAGGTCGCGGTCCCCTGAGCACGAGCGCGGACCGGCAGGTGACGACCTGCCGGGGCGCCCGGGGGGCCGGGGGGTGTAGGTG
>NZ_JBSHCR010000080.1:0-16328 GCF_053615895.1 Isoptericola sp. NPDC055881 | reverse complement strand
GCACCAGCTGGTGCGGCCGCCCTCGTGCTACCTCGGCGAGCTCGGAGCTACCTCGGCACGGTCAGCGGTCGAAGGCCTGCGCGAGCAGGACCTCCTGCTGCTCCTTGTGCCGCTTGGCCGTGCCCGCGGCCGTGGAGGCCGACGCCGGCCGGGCGGCGACGTGCACGCGCGGCATGTCCTCCGGGAAGGCCAGGTGCAGGAAGGACCAGGCGCCCTGGTTCTCTGGCTCGTCCTGGACCCACACGACCTCGGCGCCCGGGTACTGCGCGAGCTGCGCCCGGATCTGCTCCTCGGGGAACGGGTAGAGCTGCTCGAGGCGGACCAGAGCGGTGCGGGTGTCCTCGCGGCGGCTCCGCTCGGCGAGCAGGTCGTAGTACACGCGACCGGTGCTCAGCAGCACCCGGTCGACCTGCGCCGCGTCCACGGTCGTGTCCGGCAGCACCGGCTCGAACGTGCCGGTGGTGAAGTCCTCCACGCTGGAGGCCGCGGCCTTGAGCCGGAGCAGCTGCTTCGGCGTGAAGACGACCAGCGGACGGCGCGGGCGGGCGTACGCCTGCTGGCGCAGCAGGTGGAAGTACGACGCCGGCGTGGACGGCTGCGCGATCGTCATGTTGTTCTCGGCCGCGAGCTGCAGGAAGCGCTCGATGCGGGCGGAGGAGTGGTCCGGCCCCTGGCCCTCGTAGCCGTGCGGCAGCAGCATGACCAGCGACGAGCTCTGGCCCCACTTCTGCTCGGCCGACGAGATGAACTCGTCGATGACGGTCTGGGCGCCGTTGACGAAGTCGCCGAACTGGGCCTCCCAGAGCACGAGGGCGTCCGGGCGCTCCACGGAGTAGCCGTACTCGAAGCCGAGGGCGGCGTACTCGCTGAGCGAGGAGTCGTACACCCAGAACTTCGCCTGGTCGCCCGACAGGTACAGCAGGGGCGTCCACTCGGCGCCCGTGTTGCGGTCGTGCAGCACCGCGTGCCGCTGCACGAACGTGCCGCGCCGCGAGTCCTGCCCGGCCAGACGCACCGGGGTGCCCTCCATGAGGAGCGACCCGAACGCGGCGAGCTCGCCGAAGCCCCAGTCGATGCCGCCCTCCTTGGCCATGAGCTGGCGCTTCTCCAGCATCTGGGCCAGCTTCGGGTGCACCGTGAAGCCCTCGGGGGCAGACACCTGGACGGCACCCACGCGCTCGAGCACGGCGTGCGGCACGGCGGTCTGCCAGCCGACCATGTCGCCGGCGCCCTCGCGCTGCGACTCGGGGCGCTCCAGGCCGGCGATCTCGTCCTCGCCGTCGGGCGTGCTCGCCTTGCGGGCGGACTTCGTCTCCGTGAAGACCCGCTCGAGCTGCGACTGGTAGTCCTGCAGCGCCTGCTCGGCCTCCTCGACCGTGATGTCGCCGCGTGCCACGAGGTTCTTCGTGTACAGCTTGCGCACCGACTGCTTGGCCTCGATGAGGTTGTACATCAGCGGCTGCGTCATCGAGGGGTCGTCGCCCTCGTTGTGGCCGCGGCGGCGGTAGCAGACCATGTCGATGATGACGTCGCGGTCGAACTGCTCGCGGTAGGCGAAGGCCAGCTCGGCCACGCGCACGCAGGCCTCGGGGTCGTCGCCGTTCACGTGGAAGACGGGGATCTGGTAGCCCTTGGCGACGTCCGTCGCGTACGTGGTGGAGCGCGACGACGACGGCCCGGTGGTGAAGCCCACCTGGTTGTTGATGATCACGTGGATCGTGCCGCCGGTGCGGTAGCCGCGCAGCTGCGCCAGGTTGAGCACCTCGGGCACGACACCCTGGCCCGCGAAGGCCGCGTCGCCGTGGATGAGGATCGGGAGCACGGAGAAGCCGTCGCCGCCCAGGTCGATGCGGTCCTGCTTGGCGCGCACGATGCCCTCGAGCACCGGGTCGACCGCCTCGAGGTGGGAGGGGTTGGCCGCCAGGTAGACCTTGGTGGTCGCGCCGGTCTCCGCGGTGAAGACCCCCTCGGTGCCGAGGTGGTACTTCACGTCGCCGGAGCCCTGGACGCTCTTCGGGTCGAGCTGGCCCTCGAACTCCTTGAAGATCTGCCCGTAGCTCTTGCCGGCGATGTTCGCCAGCACGTTGAGACGGCCACGGTGCGCCATGCCGATGCCGACCTCGTCGAGCCCGCCCTCGGCGGCCTTCGACAGGATGGCGTCGAGCAGCGGGATGACGGACTCGCCGCCCTCGAGCGAGAACCGCTTCTGGCCGACGAACTTGGTCTGCAGGAACGTCTCGAACGCCTCGGCGGAGTTCAGGCGGCGCAGGATGCGCAGCTGGTCCTCGCGCGGGGTGCGGGCGTAGCCCGACTCGAGCCGCTCCTGCAGCCACCTGCGCTGGGCCGGGTCGGCGATGTGCATGTACTCGACGCCGATGGTGCGGCAGTACGAGTCCCGCAGCAGGCCGAGGATGTCGCGCAGCGTGTCCTTGGTCTTGCCCCCGAAGCCGCCGGTGGGGAAGTAGCGGTCCAGGTCCCACAGCGTCATGCCGTGGTTCTGGATGTCGAGGTCCGGGTGCTTGCGCTGGCGGTAGGCCAGCGGGTCCGTCTCGGCCATGAGGTGGCCGCGGGACCGGTAGGAGTGCACGAGCTCCGCGATGCGGGCCGGCTTGGCGGCCTCGACGTCGGCGTCCACCGTGTTGTCGCGGACCCAGCGGACCGGCTCGTACGGCACGCGCAGGGCCGCGAACACGCGGTCGTAGAAGCCGTCGAGGCCGATCAGCTTGTTCGCGAGGATCTTGAGGAACTCGCCGGACTGCGCGCCCTGGATGATGCGGTGGTCGTAGGTCGACGTGATCGTCATGACCTTCGAGATGGCCATGCGGGCGAGCTGCTCCTCGGACGCGCCCGCGAACTCCGCGGGGTAGTCCATGGCGCCGACGCCGATGATGGTGCCCTGGCCGGCCATGAGGCGGGGCACCGAGTGCACGGTGCCGATCCCGCCCGGGTTGGTCAGCGAGATGGTGGTGCCGGCGAAGTCGTCCATGCCGAGCTTGCCGCCGCGGGCCTTGCGCACGAGGTCCTCGTACGCGGCCCAGAAGCCGGCGAAGTCCAGCTCCTCGGCCTTCTTGACGCTGGGCACCAGCAGCTGGCGCGAGCCGTCGGGCTTGGCGAGGTCGATCGCGAGGCCGAAGCCGACGTGCGCGGGCTGCACGACGTGCGGCTTGCCGTCGATGCTCTCGTAGTGCGCGTTCATGACCGGCATGTCCGACAGCGCCTCGACGAGCGCGAAGCCGATGAGGTGCGTGAACGAGATCTTGCCGCCGCGGCCGCGGGCCAGGTGGTTGTTGATGACGATGCGGTTGTCCACCATGAGCTTGGCGGGCACGGCACGCACCGACGTGGCGGTCGGGACCTCGATCGAGGCCTCCATGTTCGTGACGACGCGGGCGGCCGGGCCGCGCAGCTTCTGGACGTCGTCGGTGCTGTCCTCGTCGGCGGTCTTCGGGGAGGCCTTCGCGACCTCCGCGTACGGTGCGGTCGACGGGAGCGCCTCGGCGACCGGGCGGACCGCAGTCACGGCGGGGTCGGCGGGGACGGGGGCAGCCTTGGCGGCCTTGGTGGCGGCCTTCGCGGTCTCCGCCGCGGCGGTGCCGGACCCGCGCGTGGACGGTGCCGGAGCTGCCGGAGCTGCCTGGGCTGCCGGAGCTGCCGGCGCGGCTGCGGGTGCCGCCGGGGCGGGCGCCGCGGGGGCCTGGCTCACCGGGCTCGCCGGGCTCGCAGCGGCCGCGGGCTGCGCAGGTGCGGCGTCCGCCGTCGTCCCGTTGCGCGACTCGCCGGGCTCGTAGTCGGCGAAGAAGTCCCACCACGCGGGGTCTACCGCGTTCTTGTCCTTGAGGTACTGCTCGTAGAGCTCGTCGACCAGCCATTCGTTGGCTCCGAACGCGCTCGCCACGCTGATCGACTCTGACCCGTCCTTCGGGGACACCACGCGCGGATCGCCCACTTTCACACCGTTGCAGCTTGTTCGACCGGAAATGCGCGCGGCGAACGCCGTGCGCATGGTCCAGCCTATGCCCTTCGCCGGTTGCTCCCGAGGAGGGCGAGCGGCCTCAGACGGCCGTTCCGGAGGCCGCGGCGCGCCATCGTGACCGTCCGGTAATGCGGTGGGCAACGACTCCTCGGGTCGACCCGATGACTCCGTTGTCCGACGTCATGGGCGGACCAGGCGCAGCACAACGTGACGGACGAGTGTGAGCAACATCACGTTGAGTCGGACGTCGGGCCTCGGCCGTCCGGGACCGGCGCTCAGCCGTCGGCCTCGGTGGTGACCCCCGGGGCGGGCCGCGCCCGCGCGGGGAGGGTGACGCGCATCGTCGCACCGCGGGCGGTGTCGGCGACCTCCACGTGGCCGCCGTGCAGGTCGACCGCCCATCGGACGATCGCCAGCCCGATGCCCGTGCCGCCGCTGGCCATGCCCGACGGGGGCGCCGCGTGCGGGCGGCCGGCGGCCGCGCCGCTGGCGAACCGCTCGAAGATGCGGCCACGGTCCTCCGGCGCGATGCCCGGACCCTCGTCGCTCACCTCGAGCACGACGTCGTCGTCCACGGGATAGCCGTCCAGGCGCACCGTGCCGCCGTGCGGCGAGTGCCGGATCGCGTTCTGCAGCAGGTTCGTGACCACCTGGCGCAGCCGCTCCACGTCGGCCTCGAGCGTGAGGTCGGGGGGCGTGACGTCCACGACGTAGCTGAGCCCCTTCGCGGCGTCCACCATCGACATGGCCTGGGCCGACTCCTCCAGGAAGTCGCCTACGGAGAACTCGCTCAGCATCAGCGCCGACGCTCCCGCCTCGACCCGGGACAGGTCCAGCAGATAGGTGACGAGCCGGGTGAGGCGCTCCGTCTGCTCGAGGGACAGCTCCAGCGCCGAGGGGGTGGGCTCGGTGACGCCGTCCACCATGTTCTCGAGCTGCGCCTGCAGCGCGGCCACGGGCGTGCGCAGCTCGTGCGACACGTTCGCGATGAGCTCGCGCCGGACGCGGTCCGAGGCGTCGAGGTCGGCCGCCATCACGTTGAACGCCTCCGCGAGCTGCCCGACCTCGTCCCGGCTGGTGGCGCGCACCCGGATCGAGTAGTCCCCGGCGGCCATCGCCTGCACGGCCGCCGTCATGTCCCGCAGCGGGGACGTCATGCCGCGCGCGAGCAGCTGCACGATGACCAGGGACAGGAAGATCGCCAGGGGGAGCGTGCGGGTCGGGCCGAGCTCGTTCTGCAGGCCGATCCAGGTGATGAGGACGGCGAACGTCACGGTCGCCACGACCAGCACGCCCAGCTTGGTCTTGAGCGACCGCAGCGGGTCGAGGGGCCGGACGTCGGGCAGCCGGTGGTGCTCCCGGCGCCGGGTCGCGGGGACGGGCGGGTCGTCCGGGCCGGCGGGGCCGGAGTCCATCAGGACTCCGGCGGCTCGAAGGCGTAGCCGACGCCGTGCACGGTGCGGATCAGGTCCGGCCCGAGCTTGCGGCGCAGCGCCTTGATGTGCGAGTCCACGGTCCGCGTGCCGCTCGCGTCGGCCCAGTCCCACACCTCGGCGAGGAGCCGCTCGCGCGTCTGGACCGTCTTGGGCGAGCTCGCGAGCATCACCAGGAGCTCGAACTCGGTGGGCGTGAGGTGCACCTCGTCGCCGGCGCGGTGCACGCGTCGCTGCGCCCGGTCGATCGTCACGTCGCCCATGACCATGGGCGGGTCGGCGGGCGTCGTGACGGCCGCCTGCTGGGCGCGCTCCACGCGGCGCAGCAGCGCCTTGACGCGGGCCACGAGCTCGCGCATGGAGAACGGCTTGGTCATGTAGTCGTCCGCCCCGACGCCGAGGCCGACGAGCATGTCGGTCTCGTCGTCGCGCGCGGTGAGCATGAGGATCGGGATCGGGTGCTCCGCCTGGATCCGGCGCGTGACCTCGAGGCCGTCGATGCCGGGCAGCATGACGTCGAGCACGATGGCGTCCGGCTGCAGCCGGGCGGCGGCGTCCACGCCGGCCAGGCCGTCGCGGGCGACCTCCACGCGCCAGCCCTCGGCCGACAGCCGCTGCGCGATGGCGGCCGCGATCGCGGGCTCGTCCTCGACGACGAGCACGGTGGCGTTCTGCTGGCCGGACGTGCCCGAGGATCCCGGGGTGCTCGGAGGGGTCGCGGTGGTCATGGGGACATCTTGCACCGGGAGCCTGGGGGAGCGCTGAGCACACGCTGTCCGGCGCGGACGCCGACTCGCCCGCCGCCCGGCGCCGGATAGCATCGGAGCACGATGGACGAGAGCCGATATAGCGCGCGGCCGCCCGCGCCGATCCGCCTGGACACCACGCCGCCGCACCGTTCCGTGCCGGCGCGTCGTACCACCCGGGGCCGCTCGTGCTAGGCGACGTGCTCATGATCGTGCTGGGCGTCGTGCTGACCGCGGGCACCGCGGTGTTCGTCGCCAGCGAGTTCTCCCTCGTGACCCTCGACCCGGCCGTCCTCGGGGCCGACGACGAGGAGGGCGACAGTCCTCCGCCCGGCCGCGACACGGCGACCGGACGCCCGTCGGACCGACGGGACCGCGCCGTCCGCGCCGGGCTGAAGCACCTGTCGACGGAGCTGAGCTCCGCCCAGGTGGGCATCACCATCACGACGATCCTGCTGGGCTACACGGCCCAGCCCGCCCTGCTCTCCCTGTTCTCGGACGCGTTCGCCGCCACGGCCCTGGGACGCGGCGTCGCGGGCGTGCTGGCCGGCGTGCTCGCCCTCGTCGTCGTCAACGCGTTCTCCATGCTGTTCGGCGAGCTGATCCCGAAGAACTTCGCGCTCTCCGCCCCGCACGCGACCGCCCGCCTCGTGGTCCCCGTGCAGCGGGTGTTCACCATGCTGTTCCGGCCGCTGATCGTCGTGCTCAACGGCTCCGCCAACGCGCTGCTGCGCCGGGTCGGCGTCGAGCCCCGGGAGGAGCTGTCCGGCGCGCGCTCGTCCTCCGAGCTGCTGTCGCTGGTGCGCCGGTCCGCCCAGGAGGGCACGCTCGACCAGTCGGTCGCGACCCTGCTGACCAACTCCCTCGAGCTGGACGAGCTGTCGGCGCGCGACGTGATGACCGACCGCATGCGCACGGCCGTCGTCGAGCGCGACACCACCGCCGCCGAGGTGGTCGCCCTCGCGCGGCGCACCGGCCACTCGCGGTTCCCCGTCATCGGCGAGGACCGGGACGACGTCGTGGGCCTCGTGCACCTGCGGCGCGCCGTCGGCGTGCCGCACGACCGCCGCGGCGAGGTGCCCGCCGCCGCCCTCATGGTCGACGCGCCCCGCGTGCCCGAGACGGTGCGGCTCGGCCCCCTCCTCGTGGAGCTGCGCGGGCTCGGCCTGCAGATGGCCGTCGTGGTGGACGAGTACGGCGGCACGTCGGGCATCGTCACCCTGGAGGACGTCGTGGAGGAGCTCGTGGGCGACGTGGCGGACGAGCACGACCCGCGGCGGGCCGGCGTCGTGCGCGGCACCGACGGCTCGTGGGTCGTGCCGGGCGTGCTGCGCCCCGACGAGCTCGAGGAGCGCACCGGCCTGGTCGTGCCCGAGGGGCCGGCCTACGAGACGCTCGGCGGGCTCGTGATGGCGGTGCTCGGCCGCGTGCCCGCGCAGGGCGACGAGATCTCGGCCGGCGGCGCGCGGCTGCGCGTCGAGGCCATGGACGGACGGCGCGTGGAGCGGTTGCGCGTGCGCGCCGACCCACCGCCGGACGCGACCTCCGGGAGCGCCGGCGACGTGCGGGGTGAGGGCCGATGAGCACCGGGACCGCCCTGCTGGTCGGCGTGCTGCTGCTCGCCGGCAACGCCTTCTTCGTCGGCGCCGAGTTCGCCGTCATCTCCGCGCGCCGCAGCGCCATGGAGCCGCTCGCCGAGGCGGGCGACCGTCGCGCACGCACGGCCCTGTGGGCCATGGAGCACGTGTCGCTGATGCTCGCGTGCGCCCAGCTCGGCGTCACGGTCTGCTCGACCGGCCTGGGCATCGTCGCCGAGCCCGCCCTGGCGCACCTGCTGGAGGTGCCGTTCGAGGCCCTCGGCGTGCCGGAGGCGCTGCTGCACCCGGTCTCGCTGGTCCTCGCGCTGGCGATCGTCGTCTACCTGCACGTGGTCCTCGGCGAGATGGTGCCGAAGAACCTCGCCGTCGCCGGCCCGGAGACGGCCGCGCTCTGGTTCGCGCCGCCGCTGGTGCTGCTGGGCCGGGCGGTGCGCCCGGTGATCTCCGCGCTCAACTGGGTCGCGAACCACGCCGTGCGCCTCGCGGGCGTCGAGCCGAAGGACGAGGTCGCCTCCGCGTTCACGGCGCAGGAGGTGCAGTCGATCGTGGAGCACTCGCAGGCGGAGGGCGTGCTGCGCGACGAGCAGGGCCTGCTGGCCGGCGCGATCGAGTTCTCCTCGCGGACCGCGGGGGACGTGATGGTCGCCCTGGACGAGCTGGTCGTCGTCGGCCCGGAGACCACCCCGGACGACGTCGAGCACCTGGTGGCGCGCACCGGGTTCAGCCGGTTCCCCGTGCGCGGCGCCGCGGGCGACGAGGACGCCGACGGCCAGGGCGGCGCCCTGCGCGGCTACCTGCACCTCAAGGACGTGCTGTACGCCTCGGACGGCGACCGGTTCCAGCCCGTCCCGGCCTGGCGCGTGCGTGCGCTCGCGTCCGTGCGGCCCGCCGACGAGGTGGAGGACGCGCTGCGCGCCATGCAACGGTCCGGGGCGCACCTCGCACGCGTCGAGGGGCCCGACGGCGTGCTCGGGGTCGTGTTCCTCGAGGACATCCTCGAGGAGCTCGTCGGCGAGGTCCGGGACGCGATGCAGCGCAGGCCGTGATCAGGGTGGACACGCTCCCACCTGCACGTCCGTGCGCAGCCCGCCGTGGCGGCGTGGACCGGGACTTGGCGGGGGCGCGCGACCCCGTTATGGTTCCGTGACGGATCGCCTCGTGCGGCCCCGTGCAGGGCACGCGGCGACGGCGGTCCGTGTTCGGGTCCGGAGGGTCCGGGCGGCCACGGCGGCCGTCCCGGCACGAGCGCGGAGGTGCCGTGGAGGCGAGGTCGCAGGGTGACGCAGCCGCGCCGCGCTCCCGCCGGGAGATGCGCGAGGCCGAGCTCGCCCGGGCCGGCAAGAAGCCCCGCAGGCGCACGACGCCCGCCGGCGACGGTGGCCGGCACGCCGCGCCCACCGGCCACGCGTGGATCACGCGCCTGACGGTCCTCGGCTCGCTCGCCGCGGCGACCATCGCCGCGCCGCTCGTCACGGACGCCCAGGCCGGCCACGGCGGGACCCCGTTCGACCTCGACACGCAGCCCACGGGGCCCTCGACGCTCGCCCTCCTCGAGCAGGGCGTCGACACACCGCGTACGTCCCAGGCCATCGCCGCCGCCCCGCGGGACGCCCGCGTCGAGGCCGCCGCCGCGAGCCGGAGCACCGAGCGCAGCGCACTGCCGAACTGCGACCCGAACGCGCCGATCGACGGCACCAACGGGCAGCTGGCCGACCACTCCCTCTGCGACCTCTGGCAGGACGGCGAGCACCTGCGCGCCGACGCTGCCGTCGCCCTCAGCAGCCTCAACGACGCCTTCCGTGCCCGGTTCGGCCGGGACCTGTGCCTCGTCGACAGCTACCGTTCGCTGTCCAACCAGTACGCCGTCAAGGCGAGCCGCGGCTACCTCGCCGCCGTCCCGGGTGCGTCGATGCACGGCTGGGGCCTCGCCATCGACCTGTGCAGCCAGGAGTACCGCAGCAGCGACGTCTACGGCTGGCTGTGGGAGAACGGGCCCGCGTACGGCTGGGAGAACCCGCCGTGGGCCCAGCGCGGGGGCTCAGGCAACTACGAGCCCTGGCACTTCGAGTACCGGCCGGGCGTCGAGGAAGTCTCGTTCTGGCACTGAGGTCTGGCACCGAGGTCTGGCACGGAGGTCTGGCACGGAGGTCTGGCACTGAAGGTGCCGCGGTGCCCGGAGCCGCCGCTCAGGTGGTGATCGTCGTGTTGCCGCCGAAGTCGTCGCGGAAGCGAGGGCCCTGCACGGCGAGCTCCTGCGCATAGGCGGCCGACCAGCCGCGGAACGGGTCCACGGCCAACGACTCGTTGGAGAACCGGCGGTCGTCGGTGAGCTCCGTGACGCAGAAGTCGGGGATCTGCAGGTCCGTGACCGGTCCGGAACGTTCGCACTCCGCGACGACGAGCGGCGCGTTGGCGCCGCCGAACACGTCGATCGACCAGCCGTCGGCGCCCAGCCACGCGGCGTACCGCGTCTTGATCACCTGGGCCCCGCCGCGCCGCACGAGCTCCACACCGACGAGCGGGTCGAGCTGGCGCTCGGCCTCGTACCGGGTGCCGCCCGCCGACGGGCCCTTGACCGTGACCGCGGCGAAGTCGAAGCGCGCGCGGTACAGCTCCAGCACGTCCCGCGCGTCGCTGTCGGGGCCGAGCCGTGCCTCGACGCCCGTGGCCTGCACGCGCACCCGCAGCGCGTACCCGCCGTCGGACAGGAAGTAGGACTGCACGATGAGGGCGGGCGCGTCGCGCAGGGCGTCGGGCAGCTCCCGGACGAAGAACCGGCGCTCGAACTCGAAGTCGGAGTAGTCGGCGGTCATACCCGCGAGCCTAGTGCGCCCGGGCGGCGCGGCCGTCCCCCCGCGCCCGCCCGTCGCCCGGCCCTGTCGCCGGCCCTGTCGCCCGGCCCTGTCGTCCTGCCCTGTCGCGCGTGCCCTAGTCACCCGCCCCGGCGCGCGGCACCTCGCGCCGCTCGGGGCCCACGTACGCCGACAGCGGGCGGATGAGCGCGTTGGCGGCCTGCTGCTCCAGGACGTGCGCCGTCCAGCCGGTCACGCGGGACGCGACGAACAGCGGCGTGAACGTCGGGGTGTCGAAGCCCATGAGGTGGTAGGCGGGGCCGGAGGGGTAGTCCAGGTTCGGGTAGATGCCCTTGCGGCGCACGAACTCGGCCTCCAGCGCGTCGTAGAGCGCGCCCAGGTCGGGCCGGTCGTAGTGGTCCACGAGGGTGTCGAGGGCGGCCTTCATCGTCGGCACGCGCGAGTCGCCGTGCTTGTAGACACGGTGCCCGAAGCCCATGATCTTGCGCTTCGCGGCGAGCGCGTCGTCCAGCCACGCGGCGGCGCGGTCGGCCGAGCCGATCTCGGTGAGGGTGTCCATCACGGCCTCGTTGGCGCCGCCGTGCAGCGGCCCCTTGAGCGCGGCGATCGCGCCCACGACGGCCGAGTGCAGGTCGCTGAGGGTGGACGTGATGACGCGGGCGGTGAACGTGGAGGCGTTGAACGAGTGCTCGGCGTACAGGACCAGCGAGCGGCTGAACGCGTCGACGACCACCGGGTCCGGGTCCTGGCCGAACGTCGTCCAGAGGAAGTTGGCGGCGTAGTCGAGGTCGTCCCGGGGCTCGACGGGCTCCAGGCCGCGGCGCCGACGCTGCCCGTAGGCGACGACGGCGGGCAGGGCGGCGAAGAGCCGCACGCTCCGCTCGAGGTTGACCGCACGGTCGGCCGCGGCCTCCAGCGCGGTGAGGCCGGCGGCCTCGCGCGCGCCGATCACGCTGACCGCCGTGCGCAGCTCGTCCATCGGGTGCGCGGTGAGCGGGAGCAGGTCGATCGCCGCGCGCACGTCGTCGGCCAGCGGCCGGTGCTCGCGCTCGGTGGCGCGCAGCCCGGCCAGCTCGTCGTCCGTCGGCAGCTCGCCGTGCCACAGCAGCCACGCCACCGCCTCGAACGGCCGGGTCGCCGCGAGGTCCTGCACGGGGTAGCCGCGGTAGAGCAGGGAGTTCGTCTCGGGGTCCACCTTGGAGACGGCCGTCACGTCGGCGACCACCCCCGCCAGCCCCCGGCGGACCTCCGGCTCGGCGGCCTGCCCGGTCGTCGGCCCACTGTGCTCGGTCATCGGTGCTCCTTTGCTGCGATGCGGCTGCTGCGGTGTCCCGGCGCGCGCGCCGGCGGGCGTCAGCCGTGGTGGTTGTCGTCCAGGGTGAAGTCGAAGACGCCCGTGTCGAACGTCGAGTAGCCCGCGTAGTCCACCAGCTCGTACAGGCGGGAGCGGGTCTGCATGTGCCCGACCTGTCCTGCCAGCGAGCCCTCGGCACGCAGGGCGTCCAGGCCACGCTCGGCGGCGCCCATCGCGAGCCGCAGCAGCGAGACCGGGTAGATGACGAGCGCCACGCCGGCGTCGGCCAGCTGGCGCGCGGTGAACAGGTCGGACTTGCCGAACTCCGTCATGTTCGCCAGCACCGGGACGTCGACGGCGTCCGCCACCGCCTCGAACTCCGCGAGGTCGCGCATGGCCTCGGGGAAGATCGCGTCCGCCCCGGCGTCGACGAGCGCCTTCGCCCGGTCGATCGCCGTCGGGAGGCCGGCGACGGCCCGCACGTCCGTGCGGGCCATGACCAGCAGGTTCTCGTCGCGGCGCGCGGCGACCGCGGCGCGCACGCGCTGCAGCGCGGTCGGCTCGTCCACGACCTGCTTGCCGTCCAGGTGCCCGCAGCGCTTCGGGTTCACCTGGTCCTCGACGTGCAGGCCGGCCACGCCCGCGTCCTCCATCGCCTGCACCGTGCGCGCGACGTTCATCGCCTCGCCGAACCCGGTGTCCGCGTCCACGAGCGTCGGCAGGTCCGTCATGCGGGCGACCTGGCCCGCCCGGGCGGCGACCTCGGTGAGCGTCGTGAGGCCGACGTCCGGCAGCCCCAGGTCGGCGGCTACCACGGCGCCCGAGACGTACACGCCGTCGAACCCCTTGTCCTGGATCAGCCGCGCCGCGAGCGGGTTGAAGGCGCCCGGCAGCTGCAGCAGGTCGCCGGAGCGCAGGCGCTCGCGGAAGGCGGCTCGCTTGGCGGCGGGGGTGGTGGACGAGTAGAGCACGGTCGGGCTCCTCAGAAGATGCCGGGCGCGACGGGGTGGGTCGTCAGCACGTCGACGAGCGGGGTGACGGTGAGCCCGGACAGCTCGGCGGGGGAGAGCTCGGGCAGTCGCTGCGCGACGTCGAGGAACCGCTCGACCTCCTCGTCGGCCAGCACTCCCGCGGCCAGGGCCCGGAACTTCGCCACGTACTGCGCGCGGGCGAACGGGCGCGCCCCGAGCGGGTGCGCGTCGGCGACGGCGATCTCCTCCACGACGCGCGAGCCGTCGGCGAGCTCGATCTCCACGCGCCCGCCGAACGCCTTCTCGGCAGGGTCGACGGCGTGGTAGCGGCGGGTCCACCCCGCGTCCTCGGCCGTCGTCACCTTGCGCCACAGCGCCACGGTGTCCGGCCGGCCGGCGCGCTCCGGGGCGTAGCTGGCCACGTGGTCCCAGGCGCCGTCCTGCAGGGCGACGGTGAAGATGTACGGGATCGAGTGGTCGAGCGTCTCGCGGCTGGCGGCCGGGTCGTACTTCTGGGGGTCGCCGGAGCCCGAGCCGATGACGTGGTGGGTGTGGTGGCTGGTGTGCAGCACGACCGACCGCACGCGCTCCGGGTCGCGCAGCTCGGGGCGCTCGCTGCCGAGCCGGCGCGCGAGGTCGATCCACGCCTGCGCCTGGTACTCCGCGGAGTGCTCCTTGGTGTAGGTGTCCAGGATGGCGCGCCGGGCCTCGCCCGCGGCGGGGAGGGGCACGGTGTAACGGGCGTCCGGCCCGTCGAGCAGCCAGGCGATCACGCCGTCCTCTCCCTCGTACACGGGGCTGGGGGACGTCTGCCCGCGCATGGCGCGGTCCACGGCCTCCACCGCCATCTTGCCCGCGAACGCGGGGGCGTGGGCCTTCCAGGTGGAGATCTCGCCCTTGCGGGACTGGCGGGTGGCGGTGGTGGTGTGCAGCGCCTGGCCGACGGCCTGGTAGATCGTCTCCGCGGGCAGACCGAGCAGCGTGCCGATGCCCGCCGCGGCCGAGGGCCCGAGGTGGGCCACGTGGTCGATCTTGTGCGCGTGCAGGCTGATGCCCTTGACGAGGTCCACCTGGACCTCGTACCCCGTGACCACGCCCCGCAGGAGCTCGGCGCCACCGAGGCCCAGGTGCTGGGCGACGGCGACGATCGGCGGCACGTTGTCGCCGGGGTGCGAGTACTCGGCCGCCAGGAACGTGTCGTGGTAGTCCAGCTCGCGCACGGCGACACCGTTCGCCCAGGCCGCCCACTCGGGGCTCGTGCGCTCGGGGGACCCGAAGACGGTGGCACCCGCGCCGCCGCGCGAGACCGGGTGCGCCTCGGCCTGCGAGCGTGCCGCGAGGATGGGCGCGCGGCCCAGGGACGCCGTCGCCACGGCCGCGTTGTCGATGACGCGGTTGATCACCATGTCCGTGACCTCGGGCGTCGGCTCGAGCTGCTCGGCGGCGACCTCGGCGATCTTCCAGGCGAGCTGCTCCTCCCGCGGCAGGAGCTCGTCGGAACGGTAGACGCGGACCTCGTGGTCGATCATGCGGGGGAGTCCTCCGGCCGGCACGCGTCGCCGGCAGTCATCTCGGGCAGGCAGCGGGTGCCGGCGTCGTCACCGCCCGGTGCTCCGGGCTGCTCGGAGAACGTAACGCCCGGCGGGCGCGCGGTCCAACGAGGGCAGGCGCGCACGGGCGGTGCCCCGGCGGCGGCACGCTCGGGGGAGGCCCTGTGGTGGGCTTCACGAACGACGTGTCAAGAAACGGTGTCGTCGCAGGTGAGAGCGTCGGCCAGAGCGACCCGGACCACCATGGATGCCCCGGCCAACTTGATTCTGGGTCAAGAGTCGGTAACGTGGCCGCCCATGTTCGGGCTCGGCGTCCGCCCTCGTGGCGGACGCCGGCTCCCTGTCACGGGCCGGGCCGCTGCGTCACACCGCGTGCCGCCGCGCCGGCCACGGAAGGAAACATGACCGCCGTAGTCCCCCAGGAACCCACCGGCACGACCCCCGCCGACGCCGCCACGGCGGCCGCGCGGCGCAGGCTCCGCGTCTCCGACGTCACCGTCGTCGACAACTCCATGCTGAAGAAGACCATCGGCGGCACCGCCGTCGGGAACCTCATGGAGTGGTACGACGTCGGCGTCTACGGCTACCTCGCCGTCACGATGGGTGCCGTGTTCCTGCCGCAGGCGTCGTCCGGCGTGCAGATCCTCTTCTCCCTCGGCGTGTTCGCCGCCACCTACGTCGCTCGCCCGCTGGGCGGCATCGTCTGCGGTCGCATCGGCGACCGGGTCGGCCGGCAGAAGGTGCTCGCCTTCACGCTGGTGATGATGGCCAGCTCCACCTTCCTCATCGGGCTGCTGCCGACCTACGGCGTGCTCGGTGTCGCCGCGCCCCTGCTGCTCGTGCTCCTGAAGCTGGTGCAGGGCTTCTCCACCGGTGGCGAGTACGCCGGCGTCACGACGTTCGTCGCCGAGCACGCCCCCGACCGCCGTCGCGGCTGGGCGGCGTCGTTCCTCGACTTCGGCAGCTACCTCGGCTTCGCGTTCGGCGCCGTCGTCGTGACGGTCCTGCAGGTGACGCTCGGTGAGCAGGCCATGATCGACGGCGGGTGGCGCATCCCGTTCCTCGTCGCGGGCCCGATCGGCGCGTTCGCCGTGTGGTTCCGCCTGAAGATCGAGGAGTCGCCGGCGTTCCAGGCCCAGCAGGTCGCGGCCGAGGCCGCCAAGGACCAGGGGGTGGAGGCTCCTGCCGCCACCACGGACGTCACGCTGCGCTCGCAGTGGCGCCCGCTCGCCGTCGCGATGGTGCTGGTGGCCGTGGCCAACACGGCCGGGTACGCGCTGACCAGCTACATGCCGACCTACCTCACCGACACGCTCGGCTACGACGCGACGTCCGGCACCCTGCTGACCGTGCCCGTGCTGGTCATGCTGGCCGTGATGATCCTCGTCGCCGGCCCGGTCAGCGACCGTCTCGGCCGCCGTCCCCTGCTGTGGTTCGGCGCGGGCTCGCTCGCCGTGCTCGCGGTGCCGGCGTTCCTGCTGCTCTCGGTCGGGCACGTGTGGTCCACGCTGCTGGGCCTGACCCTGATGGCGGTGCCGGTGGCGTGCATGGTCGGCGTCCAGGCGGCGACCCTGCCCGCGATGTTCCCGACGGCCGTGCGCTACCGCTCGATGGGGCTCGCCTACAACGTCGCGCTGGCGATCTTCGGCGGCACGACGCCGCTCATCGTGGAGGCGCTGACCCAGGCGACCGGGTCGAGCATGGCCCCGGCGTACTACCTCGTGGGCTTCGCCGTCGTCGGCGCGATCGCCGTCGGCTTCGTCAAGGAGAGCGCCGGCAAGCCGCTGCCGGGCTCGATGCCGTCCGTGGACACCACGGCGGAGGCGAAGCAGCTCGTGCGGACGCAGGAGAAGAACCCGGACCTGGACCTCGACGCCCTGCCGGGGCTGGTCCCGGCCCGCTGACGGCCCGACGTCGCGGTTCCTGCTCGTCCCGCGCCGGGACGAGCAG
>NZ_JBSHCR010000079.1:0-16495 GCF_053615895.1 Isoptericola sp. NPDC055881 | reverse complement strand
GAGAGGGGGTGGGAGAGTAGGACGCCGCCGGACACCCATTCACGAAAGGCCCACCCCACACGGGGTGGGCCTTTCGCATACCCCCACACCACCCCACCCCCACACCGAGAACCCCGGGCCGTCGCCCACACGCCCGCACACGCGCACACCCGCACACCGCCAGGCAACGCCGCCACAGCGGACAGACGCACCGTCGCGTCCACGCCCACGGGTGACAGCACAGCTCGCACGCCCCGACCGGACCTGGCGCGGCTCGAGGGGCGCCCTGCGTCGGAGCCTGGCTGTCAACGTGGGCGCCGGCCGTCTCAACCGGCCACTCATCCGCCTGCCTGCCGTGCTCGCGGGACCCTGACCAGGGGCGGACCATGGGATGCACCGGCGCCTGCGCGGGCCCGTCATCGACGCGTCTCGCTGGGCGGCGGAGTGAGCGGGGACTCACTTGACATGCTGCGCCGTCGAGGGTGAGACTTCACTGAACGGAAACCCGCTTCCGGTGGGTGGAATAGTCCGAAGGAGGATCGCTCGATGACGAGTGCTGGTCTCGAGGCGTTCAACGCGGCGGACGCGGAGGTCGCCCGCGCGCAGGTGCTGTCCTGCGCAGCGGTGGCCCGGTGGGCCGACGAGGTCGTCGCCGGCCGTCCGTATGCGAGCACCGAGGACGCCCTCGCGGCAGCTCGTGCGGTGGCCGACCCGTGGAGCGAGGCGGAGATCGACTCCGCCTTGGCGCGGCACCCTCGCATCGGTGAGCGGGCGTCCGGGGACGACGCGGACGCAGCCCACTCGCGGCGTGAGCAGGCCGGTCTCGGGGACCTCTCGGGGTCGGTGGAGGATCGGTTGCGCGCGGGGAACCGTGCGTACGAGGAGCGGTTCGGCCACGTCTTCCTCATCCGCGCCGCGGGCCGTACCGCCGAGGAGATCCTCGGCTCGCTCGAGGAGCGCCTCGGGAACGACGCTGCCACGGAGCGCAGGATCGCCGGCCAGCAGCTGCGCGAGATCGCGGTGCTGCGGCTGGAAGGAGTGCTGTCATGACCTCGCACATCACCACGCACGTCCTGGACGCCGTGTCGGGGCTGCCGGCCGCCGGTGTCGCCGTTTCCCTGTGGAGCGTCGGTCCGGACACGGCGGAGCGGATCGCGGACGCGACGACCGACGCCGACGGCCGCGTCAAGGAGCTGGGCCCCGAGGCGCTCGCGCCCGGCACCTACCGCATCACGTTCGCGACCGGCGAGTACTTCGCGGCGCAGAGCACCCCCACCTTCTATCCCTCGATCTCCATCGACTTCACCGTCGAGGCCGGGCGGGACCACTACCACGTGCCCTGCCTGCTGAGCCCGTTCGCGTACTCCACGTACCGCGGGAGCTGACGGGTCCTTCGGCCCGCATCACCGGCCGCGGCAGAGGCGCCGCGGCCTGCGTCATCGTCATAGGAGACGTGCCTGACCGCCCCGGGGCGGCCGGGACAACGCAACAACAGATGAAGGAGTCTGCAAGATGACTGCCACCGCCACCGACACCCAGGCCGCCACGGGCACGATCGTGCTGGGCGACAACCAGTACGGCAAGGCCGAGGTCCGCGTGATGAAGGTCGACCGCGACCAGGCGCGCCATCGCATCACCGAGCTGTCCGTGACCTCGCAGCTGCGCGGGGACTTCTCGGCCGCCCACATCGACGGCGACCAGGGGCGCGTGGTCCCGACGGACACGCAGAAGAACACGGTCTTCGCGCTCGCCAAGGAGGGCATCCCGTCGCCGGAGGAGTTCGCGCTCCGCCTCGGCGAGCACTTCGTCTCCAGCTTCGAGTGGATCGAGGGGGGCCGCTGGGAGGCGAAGGAGTACACCTGGGAGCACATCCCCTCCTCGTTGACGAACAACGTCACGGACGGCGAGCACGACCACGCCTTCGTGAAGGGCGGCACGGAGACGCGCACCACCGTCGTGCAGCGCGACGGGGACGAGGTGTTCGTCGTCTCGGGCCTCGAGGACCTCAAGGTGCTGAAGTCCACGGGCTCGGAGTTCCACGGGTTCCCCAAGGACCGCTTCACCACGCTGCAGGAGACCACCGACCGGATCCTCGCGACGTCGGTCACCGCCCGGTGGCGCTACACCTCCCTCGACATCGACTTCAACGCCGTCTACGACGACGTCCGGCGCATCCTGCTCGAGACCTTCGCGGACGTGCACTCCCTCGCGCTGCAGCAGTCCCTGTTCCAGATGGGCAAGAAGGTGCTGGAGGCGCACCCGGAGATCGGCGAGATCAAGTTCTCGATGCCGAACCTGCACCACTTCGTCGTCGACTTCGAGCCCTTCGGCATGGAGAACCCGAACGAGGTCTTCTACGTCGCCGACCGTCCCTACGGCAAGATCGAGGCGGAGGTGAAGCGGGACGGCGCCGCCTCGGAGCCGCGCGCGTGGGCCACGGTCACGGGATTCTGCTGACCCGGACCCTGCGGATCAGCGAGGCACCGTGCAGTCGGTTCGAAGGAGCATCGAGATGAGCACGACGACGACCGGGCGGACGACGTCGGTCGGGGCACCCGCAGCGGGCCGGCCGGAGGACGAGCGCTACTCGCTCGGCAAGACGTTCCTCTACGGCCTGCAGCACATCATGACGATGTACGGCGGCGTGATCGCGCCGCCGATCATCGTCGGCCAGGCGGCCGGCCTCGACGGGACGCAGATCGGTCTGCTCGTCTCGGCCGCGCTGCTCGTCAGCGGGCTGGCCACCGCGCTCCAGACGCTGGGCATCCGCTTCTTCGGCTCCCAACTCCCGCTGGTCCAGGGCATCTCGTTCGCCACCGTGTCCACGATGGTCGCGGTGGCGAGCGGGGACGGCGGCCTGCCGGCCGTCTTCGGCGCGATCCTCGTCGCCGCCGCCATCGGTCTGGCGATCAGCCCGTTCTTCGCGCAGGTCGTCCGGTTCTTCCCGCCGGTCGTGACGGGCACGATCATCACGATCATCGGGATCTCGCTGCTGCCCACGGCAGCCGGCTGGATGATGGGCGGGGACGAGGACGCACCCGACTGGGGCTCCGTCCCGAACGTCCTGCTCGCCCTGGGCACGCTGGTCGTGGTGCTCGTGCTCAGCAGGTTCCTGCAGGGCACGATCTCCCGGTTGTCCATCCTGTTCGGGCTCGTGATCGGCACGGTCGCCGCCGTGCCCTTGGGGCTCGCGGACTTCTCGGGCGTGCGCCAGGGGGCCGTCTTCGAGCTGCCCACCCCGTTCGCCTTCGGGGCGCCCGTCTTCCAGGTCGGCGCCATCCTCTCGATGACGATCGTGATCCTGGTGATCATGACCGAGACCACCGCCGACCTCATCGCGATCGGCGAGGTGCTGGACACCAAGGTGGACGCGAGGCGCGTGGGCGACGGCCTGCGGGCCGACATGGCGGCCACCCTGCTGGCGCCCCTGCTCAACTCGTTCCCCGCATCCGCGTTCGCGCAGAACGTGGGCCTCGTCGCGATCACCGGCATCCGCTCGCGGTTCGCCGTCGCGGCCGGGGGCGCCGTGCTGTTCGTGCTGGGACTGTTCCCCGTGCTGGGCCGTGTCGTCGCGGCGATCCCGTCACCCGTGCTGGGTGGCGCCGGCATCGTCCTGTTCGGGTCCGTGGCCGTGTCGGGAATCCGCACGCTGTCGCGCGTCGAGTACGAGGGCAACCTCAACCTCACGCTCGTCGCCGTGGCGCTCGGCTTCGGGATCATCCCGATCGCCGTCCCCGACTTCTACGACCAGTTCCCGACCTGGGTGGGCATGGTCTTCCACTCGGGCATCGCGGCCGCGGCGGTCGTGTCGGTGCTGCTGAACCTCGTCTTCAACGAGATCCGGTGGGGGCGGCGGAGCAAGGACCCCTCGGTGTTCACAGCGGGGTCCTCGGCGCGCCTCGTCGTCACCGAGGAGCAGGAGCAGCGGCGCGCGGAGTACTTCGCGCGGGTCGACGCCGAGCACCGGGCGGCGCGCCGCGCCCGGCTCAACGCCGACGTGCACGCGCGGGTCCGCCACGGGCACGGGCGACGCTCGGGGAGCCTCTCGGCCATCGACCTCGACGCCGACGGCGTGCCCGACGTCCTGCAGATCCGCGAGGGCGCCCGTGCGGCGGTCGCCCGTCCGCAGCTGGTGCACGCGGGGGCCGCCGCCCCGGGGGACGGGTGAGCGCCGTGCGCCGGCGTGCGCCGTCACGCCGCGGAGAGCAGCTCCTTGGAGATGGTCTCGGCGACCTCGTGCAGCAGGGGGAGCGCCGCCTCGCCGAACTCGTACGTGACCCGGGCTGCCGGCCCGGACACGGACAGCGCGGTCGGGGTAGGGGCGCCCTTCACCGGCACGGCGAAGCACCGCACGCCGATCTCCTGCTCGCCGTCGTCCACGGCGTACCCCTGCTCGCGGATGGTGCCGAGCTCCTTGAGGAGGTCGTCGACGTCGGTGATCGACAGGTCGGTCGCCGGCGGCATCCCGACCCGGCCGACGATGTCGCGGACCGTCTGGTCCGGCAGCTCGGCGAGCACCATCTTGCCGACGCCGGTGCAGTGGGTGTAGACGCGGCGTCCCACCTCGGTGAACATCCGCATCGAGTACGACGACGAGGCCTGCGCCACGTAGACCACCATGTCGCGGTCGATCATCGCGAGGTTGGCGCTCTCCCCGAGCTCACGGGCCAGCCGCTCCAGGTGGGGGCGGGCGCTGGCGCCGAGCTGGCGGCCCGCGCTCTCGCCCAGCCGGATCAGGCGCGGGCCGAGGGTGTACCGGCGGGAGGGGAGCTGACGGGCGTAGCCGCGGCCCACGAGCGTCCGCATCAACCGGTGGATCGTCGGGAGCGGGAGGCCGGCGGCAGCCGCCAGCTCGCTCAACGCGGCGTCGCCGCCCAGGTCGGTCATGATCTCGAGCAGGTCGATCGCCCGGTCCACCGACTGGACTCCGGTGCCGTTCGCCATGGTCAGGTCCCCCTCCGCAAAGTCTGCTGACACCGTTCCCGGTACCAGAAACCATCGTTCCACATCTCGAAACTTCATGTCATCAGCTCCTCGAAAGGAAACCCAGGCCATGGCGATGCCCAGCCCCAGCTACACGATCACCCTCCGCGTCGAGGCGCCGGCGACCCAGCGCGCGACGAGCGAGATCGTCCACGAGATCGCCGCGGCCGGAGGTTCGGTCATGGGGGTCGACATCGCCCAGTCGCACGCCGACACGATCGTCGTCGACGTCACCTGCGACACCGTGGACGCCGAGCACGGCGAGCGGATCGTCGCGGCCCTCGACGCCCTCGACGGCGTCCGCGTGCTCAAGATGTCGGACTCGACGTTCCTCATGCACCTCGGCGGCAAGATCTCCGTGACGCCGAAGGTGCCGCTCAAGACCCGTCGCGACCTGTCGCGCGCATACACGCCCGGCGTGGCCCGGGTCTGCCTCGCGATCGCGGACCGCCCGGAGGACGCGCGCCGGCTGACGATCAAGCGCAACACGGTCGCGGTGGTCACCGACGGCACCGCCGTCCTCGGGCTCGGGGACATCGGCCCCCAGGCCGCGATGCCGGTCATGGAGGGCAAGGCGGCGCTGTTCAAGCAGTTCGCGGACGTCGACGCCTGGCCCATCGCCCTCGACACGACGGACACCGAGGAGATCATCCGCACCGTGAAGGCGATCGCGCCCGGCTTCGGCGGCGTGAACCTCGAGGACATCTCCGCGCCGCGATGCTTCGAGATCGAGAAGCGTCTGCGCGAGGAGCTCGACATCCCCGTGTTCCACGACGACCAGCACGGCACCGCCATCGTGGTGCTCGCGGCGCTCATCAACGCGCTCAAGGTGGTCGGCAAGAAGATCGAGGACGTGCGCATCGCGGTCTCCGGCGTCGGCGCGGCGGGCTCCGCCATCATCCGGCTGCTCCTCGCCCAGGGGGCCCGGGACATCATCGGCTTCGACCGGCACGGCGCGCTCACCCCCGAGTCGGCGCACGGCGACGAGAACCGCGCCTGGATCGTGGAGCACACCAACCCGTCGGGCTTCACCGGCACCCTCAAGGAAGGGCTCGTCGGCGCGGACGTCTTCGTCGGGGTGTCGGCGGGCAACATCCTCACGGGCCCGGACGTCGCGACGATGAACGACGGCGCGATCGTCTTCGCGCTCGCGAACCCGACGCCCGAGGTCGACCCCATCGCCGCCGGCGAGACGGCCGCCGTCGTCGCGACGGGGCGCAGCGACTACCCGAACCAGATCAACAACGTGCTCGCCTTCCCGGGCCTGTTCCGCGGCCTGCTCGACGCGGGCGCCACGCTGATCACCGACGAGATGCTCCGGGTGGCGGCCGTCGCGATCTCCTCGGTCGTGAGCGAGGACGAGCTCAACCCCGCGTTCATCATCCCCGGCGTTTTCGACAGCCGGGTGGCAGAGGCGGTCGCCGACGCCGTCCGGACCGAGGGTCTCAAGGAGGTCTCCGTGGCCGAGCACCGCGCCGAGGACGCCGAGCACCTGGCCCAGCACCTCGGTCGCGCCCTGCAGCCGGCCGTGCAGCCGGGCGTGCAGCCGGGCGTGCACCCGGGCGCCGTCCCGGCGGTGGCCCGATGAAGGTCTCGCTCGACCAGGCGGCGCTCGGCGAGATCGAGCGGCGGCTCGCCGCGCACGACGCGCACCTCGACCAGGCGTACCCGGGCGACGACGGCTCGCGGCAGCCCGTGCACACCGTGTACGTCCCGGCGCACCGGTACACGGCCGGCCTGGCGCAGGGCTGGGGCGCCCAGGCGTGGGCCGCCGTCGAGGCGCAGGGGACAGAGGCGCTGCTGGACGCGGTCGGCGTGCGGGCGGACCTGCGCGACGCGGTCGCGGCCCAGGTGGAGCGCAAGCTCGCCACCGAGCCGGTCGAGGACCTGCGCATCGACCTGGAGGACGGGTACGGGACCCATCCGGACGCGGCCGAGGACGAGGTGACCGCCGCGGCGGCCGCGGCCCTGCGGGCCGAGCTGGACGCGGGGCGGGCGACCCCGTTCGTGGGCATCCGGTTCAAGTGCTTCGAGCGGCCCACGCGGGCGCGGGCGCTGCGCACGCTCGACGTCTTCGTGAGCACCCTCGCGGCGTCCGGGGACCTCCCGGCGGGCCTCGTGCTCACCCTGCCGAAGGTGACCGCCGTCGCGCAGGTCGAGGCGATGGTCGCCGTGTGCGAACGCCTGGAGGACGCGAACGGGCTCCCTGCCGGCCGGCTGCGGTTCGAGGTCCAGGTGGAGACGCCGCAGTCGATCCTCGACGCCGCGGGCACCGTCACCGTGGCCCGGATGATCCACGCCGGCGGCGGCCGGGTCAGCGGCCTGCACTACGGCACGTACGACTACTCGGCGTCGCTCGGCATCTCCGCGGCGTACCAGTCGATGGAGCACCCGGCCGCCGACCTCGCCAAGGAGGTCATGCAGCTCGCGGCCGCGGGAACGGGCGTGCGCCTGTCCGACGGCTCGACGAACGTGCTGCCCGTCGGCGACGGCGCGCAGGTGCGCGCCGCCTGGGCGAACCACGGGCGCCTGGTGCGCCGCTCGCTGGAGCGCGGGTTCTACCAGGGCTGGGACCTGCACCCGGCTCAGCTCCCCAGCCGGTTCGCCGCCACCTACGCGTTCTACCGGGAGGGTCTCGACCCCGCGGCGGAGCGGCTGTCGAACTACGTGCACCAGGTGGAGGGGGCCGTCCTCGACGAGCCCGCCACCGCCAAGGCCCTCGCGTGGTTCCTCAAGCGCGGTCTCGACTGCGGGGCCCTCGGTGCCGACGAGATCGTCGCGCGCGCGGGGCTGCAGCCCGCGGAGCTCACGGCGATGGTGACGCGACCCCTCGGCGGCTGAGCGCCCGGGCAGCCCTGGAGCTCGCCACGACGGCCCGGCAGGACGACGTCCTGCCGGGCCGTCGGCGTGTGCGCGGGATCACGACCGCGCCGCGGGACGGCCCCGGGCGGGGGTTGACCGATCCCCCCGGGTCGGCGTAGCGTTTTCACAACAAGGAATGAACCTTCCATCTGGCGAAAGCGAGTCAGCGATGACGGACCAGATCCCTTACACCGTGAACTGCTCGATCCTCCTCACGGACCTGCCGCTCCTGGAGCGCCCGGCGGCCGCGAAGGCGGCCGGCTTCGACGGCGTCGAGCTCTGGTGGCCCTTCGCGACCCCGACGCCCGGGACGGACGAGGTCGACGCGCTCGTCAAGGCCCTGGCCGACGCCGGCGTGCAGCTGACCGGCCTCAACTTCGACGCCGGCGACATGCCCGGCGGGGACCGCGGCCTGATCTCCTGGCCCGAGCGCTCGGCGGACCTGCGCGCCAACCTCGACGTCGTCGCCCGCATCGGCGAGCGCACCGGCTGCCGCGCGTTCAACGCCCTGTACGGCAACCGCGTCGACGGCGTGGACCCGGCTGTCCAGGACGAGCTCGGCGCCGAGAACCTCGCGCTCGCCGCGCAGGCCGTGGGCCGCGTCGGCGGCACGGTCCTGCTGGAGCCGGTCTCGGGCGTCCCCGCCTACCCGCTGACGTCGTCGGCCGACGTCGTGGCCGTCCTGGACCGCGTCCGCGACGAGCACGGGGCCACGAACCTCGGCCTCCTCCTCGACGTCTACCACCTGTCGGTCAACGGCGGCGACGTCGACCTGGACCTCAAGACCTACGGCGACCGCGTCGCCCACGTCCAGGTCGCCGACGCCCCCGGGCGGGGCGCGCCGGGCAGCGGCGACCTGCCGATCCAGCGCTGGGTCGCCGACCTGCGCGCCGCCGGCTACGCCGGCCCTGTCGGCCTCGAGTACAAGACGTCCGACGCCGACCCGTTCGCCTGGCTCCCGCGCGAGCAGCGCGGCCACGGCACCGCCGCCTGACCGCGTCGACCGCAGCAGCGACCCGCACCTGACGAGAGGGACCTTCGATCATGAGCACCATCGCCTTCATCGGCCTCGGCATCATGGGCAGCCCGATGGCCGTCCACCTCCAGAACGCCGGGCACTCCGTCGTCGGCTACAACCGCAGCCCCGAGAAGACGGCACCGCTCGTCGAGGCGGGCGGCACGGCCGCGTCGTCCGTGGCCGAGGCCGTCAAGGCGGCCGACGTCGTCGCCCTCATGGTCCCGGACTCCCCGGACGTCGAGGAGGTGCTCACCGGCGACGACGGCGTCCTGGCGAACGCGCAGCCCGGCACGCTGATCATCGACTTCTCGTCGATCCGTCCCGACGTGACGACCGCCCTGGCCGAGCGGGCCCGGGCCGCCGGCTTCCGCTACCTGGACGCCCCGGTCTCCGGGGGTGAGGCGGGCGCCAAGAACGCCGCCCTGTCGATCATGGTGGGCGGCGCGCCCGAGGACTTCGCCGCCGCGGCCGAGGTGTTCGACGCCGTGGGCAAGACCGTCGTGCACGTCGGCCCCTCGGGCTCGGGCCAGACGGTGAAGGCCGCGAACCAGCTCATCGTCGCCGGCAACATCGCGCTGCTCGCCGAGGCCGTGGTCTTCCTCGAGGCGTTCGGGGTCGACACCGAGGCAGCCGTCCAGGTGCTCGGCGGCGGTCTCGCCGGCTCGGCCGTGCTGAACCAGAAGGCCGAGAAGATGCTCGCCCGCGAGTTCGCCCCCGGCTTCCGCATCGACCTGCACCACAAGGACCTGGGCATCTTCACGACGGCCGCACGCGAGCAGGGCGTCGTCGCCCCCGTCGGCGCCGTCGTCGCGCAGCTCATGGCCGCGGCCCGCGCCGAGGGCGACGGCTCGCTGGACCACTCCGGCCTGTTCAACGCCGTCGCGCGCCTGTCCGGTCGCGCCTGACGTCGCGCCCGACCCCGACATCCCCGAAGACTCGAAGGAGAGCACCATGCCCCGCATGCGCGCGGTCGACGCCGCGGTCGCCATCCTGGCGAAGGAGGGCGCCACCGAGGCCTTCGGCCTCCCCGGCGCCGCCATCAACCCCTTCTACGACGCCATGCGGCAGCACGGCGGCATCCACCACGTGCTCGCCCGGCACGTCGAGGGGGCGTCGCACATGGCCGACGGCTACTCGCGCGCCGCACGCGGCAACATCGGCATCTGCGTCGGCACCTCGGGCCCCGCGGGCACCGACATGATCACCGGCCTCTACGCGGCCTGGGCCGACTCCGTCCCGATGCTGTGCCTCACGGGCCAGGCCCCGGTGGCCAAGCTGGACAAGGAGGACTTCCAGGCGGTCGACATCGCGTCGATCGCCGCGCCGGTCACGAAGATGGCGAAGACGGTCCTCGAGGCCGCGCAGGTGCCGGGCGTCTTCCAGCGGGCGTTCCAGCTCATGCGCTCGGGCCGCCCCGGACCGGTGCTCATCGACCTGCCGATCGACGTGCAGCTCACCGAGATCGAGTTCGACCCCGAGACCTACGAGCCGCTGCCCGTGGAGCGGCCGGAGGCCACCCGCGCGCAGGTCGCCAAGGCGCTCGACCTGCTGCTCGCCGCGAAGCACCCGCTCATCGTCGCGGGGGGCGGCATCATCAACGCCGGCGCGGAGGCGGAGCTCGTCGAGCTCGCCGAGACCCTCGGCGTGCCGGTCGTCCCGACCCTCATGGGCTGGGGCGCCATCCCCGACGACCACCCCCTGACGGCGGGCATGGTGGGCATCCAGACCTCGCACCGGTACGGCAACGCGACGTTCCTGGAGTCGGACTTCGTGCTCGGCGTCGGCAACCGATGGGCCAACCGCCACACCGGTGGCCTGAAGACCTACACCGAGGGCCGCACCTTCGTGCACGTGGACATCGAGCCCACGCAGATCGGCCGCGTGTTCGCGCCCGACTACGGGGTGGTCTCCGACGCGGGCGCGTTCCTGCGCACCGCGGTCGAGATCGCGGCGGAGCGCAAGGCCGCGGGCCAGGTGCCGGACTGGTCGGCCTGGGCCGAGAGCGCCCGCGAGCGCAAGCGCACGCTGCAGCGCAAGACGCACTTCACGCAGGTGCCGATCAAGCCGCAGCGCGTGTACGAGGAGATGAACAAGGCGTTCGGCCGCGACACGGTCTACGTCACGACGATCGGCCTGTCGCAGATCGCCGGCGCCCAGCTGCTGCACACCTACCGCCCGCGGCACTGGATCAACGCGGGCCAGGCGGGCCCGCTGGGCTGGACCGGGCCGGCGGCGCTGGGGGTGTCCCGCGCGCTGCCCGACGGCACCGTGGTCGCCCTGTCCGGCGACTACGACTTCCAGTTCATGCTGGAGGAGCTCGCCGTGGGCGCGCAGCACCACCTGCCCTACGTGCACGTCGTGGTGAACAACGCCTACCTCGGCCTGATCCGGCAGTCGCAGCGCGCCTTCGACATGGACTTCCACGTGTCGCTGGCCTTCGACAACATCAACATGGGCCACGGTGACGGGGAGGCCGAGGGCTACGGGGTGGACCACGTCAAGGTCGCCGAGGGGCTGGGCTGCAAGGCGATCCGGGTCACCGACCCGGAGGACCTGGCCGCGGCGTTCGCGAAGGCGCAGGCCATGACGGCCGAGCTGCGCGTCCCCGTGGTGGTCGAGGTCATCCTCGAGCGTGTCACCAACATCGCGATGGGCGCCGAGCTCAACGGCGTGAACGAGTTCGAGGACCTGTCCATCTCCGCCGACGACTCGCCCACGGCCCTCGCGCTGCTGGACTGAGCGGGACCCGGACGACGGTGACGGGAGAGACGATGGACGACGACGGGGCGGGGAGGGGAGCGACGATGACGACGGTCCGGCAGGCCCGCGCGCCGCGCGTGCTCCTGGCGCCCGACAAGTTCAAGGGCTCGCTGACCGCGGGCCAGGTCGCCGCCCACCTGGCGGCCGGCCTGCGCCGGGCGGCACCGGGCGTCGTCGCCTGCGAGCTCCCCGTGGCCGACGGCGGCGAGGGCACCCTCGAGGCTGCCCTCGCCGCCGGCTTCACCGCGGTGGACCTGGTCGCCACCGGACCGCTGGGGGAGCCGGTGCCGACCCGGTACGCCCGCCGCGGCGGCACGGCCGTGGTCGAGATGGCCGCGGTCACCGGGCTCGAGATGGTGCGCCCGACGCCGCGGACGGCGCTCGCGGCCACGTCGCGCGGGCTCGGCGAGGTGATCGCGCACGCCCTCGACGAGGGTGCCCGCGAGATCGTCGTCGCCGTGGGCGGCTCTGCCAGCACGGACGGGGGAGCCGGCATGCTGGCGGCCCTGGGGGCCCGGCTCACCTCGGGCGCGGGCGACCTCGCCGACGGCGGGGGCCACCTCCACGAGCTGGTCGACGTCGACCTCTCGCCGCTGCACCCCGCGCTCGCGGACACGGAGATCGTGCTCGCGAGCGACGTGGACAACCCTCTGCTGGGCGACGACGGCGCGGCCGCGGTGTACGGGCCGCAGAAGGGGGCCGACCCGGCCGCGCTGGCGGAGCTGGAGCTGGGCCTCGCCACCTGGGTGGACGTCCTCGCCACGGGCGGCGTCACCGGGGCGCGCGGGCACGCCGCGGCGCCCGGCGCGGGTGCCGCCGGTGGTGTGGGCTTCGCCTGCCTCCTGCTCGGCGCCGAGCGGCGGCCGGGCGTGGAGGAGGTGCTCGCGCTCACGGGCTTCGCGGACCGTCTCGCCGGGGTCGACCTCGTCGTCACGGGCGAGGGCAGCCTCGACCGGCAGTCCCTGCACGGCAAGACGCCGGTGGGTGTCGCCGCCGCGGCCGCGGCCGCGGGCGTCCCCACGGTCGCGGTGTGCGGCCGGACCACCCTGACCCTTGCCGAGGCCGGCGCCGCCGGCATCGGCGCCGTCCACGCCCTCACCGACGTCGAGCCCGACGTCGGCCGTTGCGTGGCCGAGGCCGGCCCGCTGCTGGAGATCCTCGCCGCGCGGCTCGTCGCCCACCTTCCGGCGGCTGCACCGGCCGCCTCGACCGCCCTGGCCGCCCCGACCGCCCTGGAGAACGCATGACCACGCCCCACGACCTCGTCGTCCGCGCCGCCCGCGCGCTGACCCCCGACGGCGAGCGTGCCGTCGAGGTCGGTGTGACCGACGGCCGGATCGCCGCGGTCGTCCCGCTCGGCGCCGGGCTCGCCGGCGCCGAGGTGCTGGAGCTCGCCGACGACGAGGTGCTGCTGCCCGGCCTCGTGGACTCGCACGTGCACGTCAACGAGCCGGGACGGACCGCGTGGGAGGGCTTCGCCACCGCGACGCGCGCCGCGGCCGCGGGCGGCGTGACGACCATCGTCGACATGCCGCTGAACTCGCTGCCTCCCACCACCTCGGTCGCGAACCTGGAGGTCAAGCGGCAGCGCGCGGTGGACCAGGCGTTCGTCGACGTCGGGTTCTGGGGCGGGGCGGTGCCGGGCAACACGGCCGACCTGCGACCCCTGCACGACGCGGGCGTCTTCGGCTTCAAGTGCTTCCTGGCGGACTCCGGCGTGCCGGAGTTCGGGCACCTGGAGGACGCGGAGCTGCGCGCGGACCTCGCCGAGCTCACGGCGTTCGGGGCCATGATGATCGTGCACGCGGAGGACCCGGGCACGCTCGAGGACGCCCCGCAGCAGCCCGGCCGCGCCTACCGGGACTTCCTCGCCTCGCGCCCGGCGAAGGCGGAGTCCACGGCGATCGCGGCGCTGATCGACGCCGCCCGCGCGACGGGCGCGCGGGCGCACGTGCTGCACCTGTCCGACGCCGACTCGCTGCCGATGATCGCCGCCGCCCGCGCGGAGGGGGTCCGGCTGACCGTCGAGACGTGCCCGCACTACCTCTCGCTCGACGCCGACCACGTGCCCGACGGCGCGACGGCGTACAAGTGCTGCCCGCCGATCCGCGAGCAGGACAACCAGGACCGGCTCTGGCAGGGACTGCGCGACGGCGTGATCGACGTCGTCGTCACCGACCACTCGCCGGCCACCGCAGACCTCAAGGAGCCGGCCTCCGGGGACTTCGCGGCCGCGTGGGGCGGCGTCGCGTCGCTGCAGCTGGGGCTCGCGGTGGTCTGGACCGAGGCGCGCCGCCGCGGCGTCCCGCTGGAGGAGGTCGTGCGCTGGATGTCCGCCGGGCCGGCCGCCCTGGTCGGCCTGGAGCGCAAGGGCGGCATCGCGGTGGGCAAGGACGCGGACCTCGCGGTCTTCGCGCCCGAGGCGACGTTCGTCGTCGACCCTGCCCGTCTGCACCACAAGAACCCGGTCACGCCGTACGCCGGCCACGACCTCACGGGCATGGTGCGGCGCACGCTGCTGCGGGGGCGCGAGGTGGGCGACGAGCCCACCGGCACCCTGCTGCGCCGCGGCGAGGCCTGAGCCGCGCCGCCGTTTACCCAGACAACCCCGTCAGCCCCGTCACCGAGATGAACGAACGAGGACGCACGATGACTCGACTCCAGCCGGGCGACACCGCCCCCGACTTCAGCCTGCCGGACTCCGCGGGGACCACGGTGGCCCTCGCCGAGGTGCGCGCCGGCGCGGACCGCGGCGTGGTCGTCTACTTCTACCCGCGCGCGGGCACGCCCGGGTGCACCACCGAGGCCTGCGACTTCCGGGACAACCTCGCGTCCCTCGCGGGGGCGGGGTACGCCGTGGTCGGTGTCTCTGCCGACCCGGTCGAGGAGGTCCGGGCCTTCGTGGAGGCGGAGCGCCTGACGTTCCCCCTGCTGAGCGACGCGGACCACGCCGTGGCCGACGCCTACGGGACGTGGGGCCCGAAGACCGTCGGCGACCGCACCTTCGACGGGGTGCACCGCTGCACCTTCGTCCTCGACCCCGACGGCACCGTCCGCAGCGCGGAGTACGACGTCGAGGCCACCGGGCACGTGGCCGCGCTGCGCGCGCGTCTCGTGGGTGCCGGAGCGGGCCCCACCCGCTAGGGTGCCACCAGCGAGTTTTCACCAGGCGTAACTGAGATTCCGCAATGCAACGAGCAGCACGAGAACAAGGAGGGACTGTCGTGGAGCTCCCCGACGGCCTGACCATCACCGCCGAGATCGGTGCGCGCGACACCGAGGTGCTCACCCCGGCCGCGCTCGACCTCGTCGTCACCCTGCACCGGCAGCTCGGCGCCCGCCGCCTCGAGCTGCTCGACGCGCGGGCCCGCCGGCGTCGGTCGCTCGCCGAGGGCGGCACGCTCGACTTCCTCCCGGAGACCGCGCACGTCCGCGCCGACGACTCCTGGCGGGTCGCACCCCCGGCCCCCGGGCTGGTCGACCGCCGCGTGGAGATCACCGGCCCCACGGACCGCAAGATGACGGTCAACGCCCTCAACTCGGGCGCGAAGACGTGGCTCGCCGACCAGGAGGACGCCAACACGCCGCAGTGGCGCAGCGTGGTGGGCGGCCAGCTCAACCTGCTCGACGCGATCGAGCGCCGGATCGACTTCACGAACGAGGCCGGCAAGTCGTACGCACTCAAGCCCGACGAGGACCTCGCGACGATCATCGTGCGCCCCCGTGGGTGGCACATGAACGAGAAGCACGTCCTCGTCGACGGCGAGCAGACGTCCGGCGGCCTCGTGGACTTCGCGCTGTACGTCGCGACGGCAGGCCTGCGGCAGATCGAGAAGGGCCTCGGGCCGTACTTCTACCTGCCGAAGATGGAGTCGCACCTCGAGGCGCGCCTGTGGAACGAGGCGTTCGTCATCGCGCAGGACGCCCTCGGCATCCCGCACGGCACCATCCGCGCCACCGTGCTGATCGAGACCATCCCGGCCGCGTTCGAGATGGAGGAGATCCTCTACGAGCTGCGCGAACACTCGGCCGGGCTCAACGCGGGCCGCTGGGACTACCTGTTCTCCGTGGTGAAGAACTTCCGCACGCGAGGCGGCGAGTTCCTGCTGCCGGACCGCAACCAGATCACGATGACGGTGCCGTTCATGCGGGCCTACACCGAGCTGCTCGTGTCGACGTGCCACAAGCGCGGCGCCCACGCGATCGGCGGCATGGCCGCCTTCATCCCGAGCAAGGACGCCGAGGCCAACGAGCAGGCGTACGCGAAGGTCCGCGCCGACAAGGCGCGGGAGGCCGGCGACGGCTTCGACGGCTCCTGGGTGGCGCACCCGGGCATGGTCGCCACCTGCAAGGAGGTCTTCACCGAGGTGCTGGGGGAGCGGCCGAACCAGATCGACCGCGTCCGTGACGACGTGCACGTGACCGCGGCGGACCTGCTGTCCGTGGACCGGACGCCGGGCACGGTCACCGAGGCGGGCCTGCGCAACAACGTGTCCGTCGGCATCCAGTACCTGCGTGCCTGGCTGGGCGGCCTCGGTGCCGTCGCCATCTTCGGCCTCATGGAGGACGCCGCGACCGCGGAGATCTCCCGGTCGCAGGTGTGGCAGTGGCTGCACAACGGCGTCGTCCTCGCCGACACGGGCGAGACGGTGACGCGCGAGCTCGTCGACCGCGTCGTCGAGGAGGAGGTCGCGAAGCTTCCCGGCGACCCCTCCGACTACGACGAGGCGCGGAGCACCTTCATGGAGGTCGCCGTCGCCGACGAGTACGTCGACTTCCTCACGACGGCCGCCTACGAGCGGATGGACTGAGGAGCCGGCCCGCTCGGCCGCGACGGGGGCGTCGAGCGGGCCGGGGCGCAGGCGGCCGCCACCACGTCGACAGGACGTGGTG
>NZ_JBSHCR010000078.1:0-17447 GCF_053615895.1 Isoptericola sp. NPDC055881 | reverse complement strand
GGTGGTTGTTCCCTTTCTCAGGCCTCTTCACGTGAACAACCACCTGTTCGGCACGGCGGGCGGGTTCCTCCAAAAGGCGCAACGCAGGTTCCGCCCTCCGCCTCAAGACCCGCCCGCGCCGGCACGGAAGGCTCGCAGGTGTCGGCACAGCACGCCGGCACGACGAGGGAGGGGCGGATGACCACCATCCGGATCGACGGGCTGCACAAGTCCTACCGCGGCTTCGAGGCCGTGCACGACGTCGGGTTCACGGCCGCGCCGGGGCGCGTGGTGGGGCTGCTGGGCCCCAACGGCGCAGGCAAGAGCACGACGCTGCAGGTGCTGCTCGGCCTGACGCGCGCGGACGCGGGCACGGCCACGTTCGACGGCCGCCGCTACGCCGACCTGGAGCACCCGGCGCAGGTGGTCGGTGCGCTGCTGGACGCGGGCGGCCTGCACCCCGGGCGGACGGGCCGCGACCACCTGCGCGTGCAGGCCGCCGCGTCGCGCCTGCCCGCCGACCGGGTCGCGGCGGCGCTCTCCGCCGTCGGCATGACGCCCGCCGCGGACCGTCGCGTGCGTACCTACTCGCTCGGGATGCGGCAGCGGCTCGGCATCGCGACCGCCCTGCTCGGCCGGCCCCGCGTGCTGGTGCTCGACGAGCCCGCCAACGGCCTCGACCCCGCCGGGATGCGGTGGCTGCGCGAGCTGCTGCGCGCGTTCGCCGACGACGGCGGCACCGTGCTCCTGGCCAGCCACGTGCTCGCGGAGGTCGCGCAGGTGGCCGACGACCTGGTCGTCATCGGCCAGGGCCGCGTCGTCGCGGCCGGGCCGATGGCCGAGCTCGTCACCGACCGGAGCCTCGAGGACGTCTACCTCGACCTCACCGCCGCCACCGAAGGAGTGCGCTGATGTCCCTCGCCGTGTTCAGGGCCGAGCTGCTCAAGCTGCGCACCACCCGGACGCCGTGGGTCGTCGCCGCGGTCGCGGCCGCCGGCATGGTGCTCACCCAGGTCCTCACGCTCGTGCTGCCCCGCACCCTGCGCACGATCGAGGCGCTGAGCGGGTCCGACGCCGGCCTCCACGTCGGGGTCCAGGCCCCGCCGGACGTCACGGCCGACGTCATGTCCACCCTCGCGGCGGCGACGGACCTCGGCACCCCCGAGGCTCAGCGGGCGCTGCTCGACCTCCTGGGCGGCGGCCCCGGGTCCGGGTCCAGCGGGGTCACCGCGCTGTGCATGCTCCTGCTCGGGGCGCTCGCGGCCACCACCGACTTCCGGACCGGCGGCATCGTGCCGACCGCGCTCGCAGTGCCGGACCGGCTGCGGATCCTCGCGGGCAAGGCAGGGGCGACGGCGACGGCGGCGCTCGTCGTCGGCGCGGTGCTGGCGCTGGTGACGGCGGTCGGGCTGGTCCTCGCCGTGACGACCACGCCGGGAGCCGCTCTGGCGATCGGCCCGGGGGAGGCGCTCGCGGTGTGGGCGCGAGGGCTCGCCGTCATGGTCCTGCTCTCCTGGCTGGGGCTGGGCGTCGGTACCCTCGTGCGGGGGCAGGTCGCGGCGGTCGTCGTGGTCGTGGCGCTGTCCCTCGTGGAACCGATGGTCCAGGCCGCCGCGCTCGTCCTCACGGGCGGCGCGACGACGGCGACGTCGTGGCTGCCGATCACCCTCGGCTCCCTCGCGTCGGCGGGACAGGGCGCAGCCCAGCTGTTCGGTGCGACGTCGGACGCCGGGGCGGGCGTCGGCGCCGCAGCGGCGCTGGCCGGGCTGCTCGCCTGGGCGGCCGTGCTGCTGGTCGTCGCGGGAGCGGTGTTCCGCCGCCGCGACCTGGCCTGACCGCGGTCCCTGCAGAACCTGCACGCGCATGCCGCCCCGCCGCACGGACGTCGTACCGTGTGCCGGGGCGACATGCCGGAAGTGACATCCACACCGCCCCGTCCGCTCTCGACCCTGACGGAGGACCTGTGCTCGACGCGCTGCGACGGCGGCTCGACGCCTGGGGCGTCCGGACGGCCACGAGCCGCGACGCGCTGCTGGGCGCGGTGGTCAGCGTCGTGTCCGTGGCCCTCTTCCTCGCCGTCCTCCAGGTCGTGTCCTCGGGGCTCGGGGAGACGCTCGGGGCGAGCGCGTCGACCGACTCGATGAGCACGGGCGCGCGGGTGGCCGCGTGCGTCGTCCTCGTGGGGCAGTCGATGGCGCTGACGCTGCGCCGCCGCTGGCCCGTGCTGTGCCTGGCGCTCACCCTGCTGGGCCAGCTCGCGCTCGCCCCGCTGCTCCCGCCGTTCGTGAACTTCCAGGCACCGGCAGGTCTCGTCGCCGCGTACTCCGTCGGCGTGCACGCCCCGCGGCGGCCCGCCCTGGGTGCGGCGGCGGGTGCCGCCGTCGTGCAGGTGCTGCTCGGCTACGTGCTCGGCGGGCCGGCGACGGCGGCCGAGCTCGGCGTGCCGGTGGCGACGCAGCTGTGGGGCGGTCTCGTGTCCGCGCTCGTCACCTACCTGGGCGCCGCCCTCGTGGGGGCGTACCTCGGCACGCGCCGGGAGCTGCTGGCCCAGCTGCGGGCGCGGGTGGCGCAGGCGGAGCGCGAGCGCGAGGCGCTCGCGGCCCAGGCGGTGCTCGCCGAGCGCGGCCGCATGGCCCGCGAGCTGCACGACGTCGCGGCGCACCACCTGTCCGGGATCGTCGTGCAGGCCGCCGCCGCGGAGCGGCTCGTGGACGGCGACCCGGAGCGTGCGCGGGAGTCGCTGCGGTGGATCCGGGCGCAGGGCCGCGAGACGCTGGAGAACCTGCGGCTCGTCGTCGGCATCCTGCGCGACACCGGGACGGGCGACGACGTGGCGCCGTCGGCCCCGCAGCCCACGCTGGCGGACGTGCCCGCGCTGCTCGACCTCGCCCGCAGCACCGGCACCCGGGTCCAGGAGACGCGGCGCGGCGAGCCGTTCGACCTGCCGCCCACGGCGCAGCTCACCGTGTACCGGGTGCTGCAGGAGTCGCTCGCGAACGCCCGCCGGCACGCGCCGGGCAGCGCCGTCGACGTGGAGACGGCGTACGACGAGGACGGGCTGGAGGTCACCGTCCGCAACGGGCGCGGCGACCTGTCCGCGGTGTCGCCTGCCGACGGGGCGGACGACGTCCCCGGCCACGGCGTCATCGGCATGACGGAGCGGGCGGAGCTGGTCGGCGGTCGCCTCTCGGCGCGGCGCACGTCCGTCGGCGGCTGGCAGGTGCGGCTGACCCTGCCGCGCTCCGACGACGCCGGGGCCCCGGCAGCACGCGTGGCGCAGGAGGCCCGGTGACGCGCGTCGTGCTGGTCGACGACCAGGCCGTGGTGCGCGCCGGGTTCACGGTGATCCTCGAGAGCGAGGGCCTGGAGGTGGTGGGCGAGGCCTCGAACGGGGCGGACGCCGTCCGGGTCGCTCGGCGCGAACGGCCCGACGTCGTGTGCATGGACGTGCGGATGCCTGGCGGGGACGGCATCACCGCGACGCGCGAGCTCGCCGGCCCCGGGGTCGCCGAGCCGGTGCCCGTGCTGGTGGTGAGCACCTTCGACCTCGACGACTACGTCTTCGGGGCGCTCGAGGCCGGCGCGTCCGGCTTCCTCCTCAAGGACGCCGAGCCGGACGTGCTCGTCGACGCCGTGCGTCGCGTCGCCGCCGGGGACGGTCTGGTGGACCAGACCCTGACCCGCCGCGTCATCGACGAGTTCGCGCGCCGCCGCGGCCCGGTGTCGCCCGACGCGGCCGCGGTCGGCCTCCTCACCGGCCGGGAGCGGGAGATCGTCGCGCTGCTGTGCCGCGGGTCGTCGAACGCCGAGATCGCGGCGGCCCTGTTCCTCGAGCCCAGCACGGTGAAGTCGCACCTCAGTCGGATCATGACCAAGACCGGCGCCCGCGACCGCGTGCAGCTGGTCGTGTGGGCGTACGACGCCGGCCTCGTCGTGCCCGGAGCCTGACGGCGGTCAGCCGTTGCCGGCGTCCGTGATCGTCAGGAGGTCGGGGCGTGGCCGTGCATCGAGAAGTCGAGCCGCTCGGGCAGCGGCGCGCCACCGGCCGCCCGCTCCCAGAGCGCGGCGACGAGCGACTCGCCCTCGCGCAGGTTGGCGGGGACGACGTCGTCCGTCTCGAGCACGCGCCGGGCCGCGAGCCGCTCGTCCAGGCCGAGCAGCGCCTCGACCTCCGCGAGCCGGAACCGTGCCCGCTCGGACCGCGTGGCGCGGGCGGGCGGCTGCCGGGACGCGTCGCGTGCGAGGTTCCGGGCCCGGTCGTGGCGTCCGGCGTCGAGCAGGGCACGCAGCGTCTCCAGCACGAGGGCGGGTCGCTCGGCGGAGTCCGGGCCGGCGAGCGCGAGGGCCGCGTCGAGCTCGCGGACGGCGGTGTCGACGTCTCCCCGCCGCCGGGCGACGTGGGCGAGCGCCCGGTGCGCGGCGGCGCTCGGCGCGGCGTCCAGGGATGCGACCAGGTGCCGTCGTGCGGCCTCCGGGTCCCCGTCCACGTGCTCGAGGACGCCGAGGTGGTAGTGGGCGAAGGCGCCGCCGTCGCGGGCGGCCTCGGCGAGCCGGTCACGCCAGTGGCGGCCGCGCACGTGCGCGCGGGCGTCGACGGTCGTGGGGACGTGGCCACCGGTGACGAGCGCCTGCCACGGGCGGTGCGGCCCGTCGGCGACGTCGGGGAACGGCGTCGCGGTCTCGTCGACCCAGCCCGCGGGGCCGCGCAGCAGGGCCTCGACGTGCCCCCAGCCGGACCCGACGGCGACGATCGCGCCCGGGGCCCGGCGGGCCGCCCGCGCCAGCGCGTCGTCGAGGGCGGCGAGCGCCGCGGCGTCGACGCGCGCCGAGGCCGCGGACTCGGCGCGGGCGAGGCCGTCCTCGGGGTCGGTGGACGGCGGCACGGGCCCCACGTCGACGCCGCCGAGCACCTCCGTCCACGACCACTCCTCCCGCCCGCCCAGCTCGAGGTACTCGAACTGGGTGGGGGCGAGGCCCGCCTGGATCTCGGCGTAGCGCCCGCCGCCCGGCGAGAGCCACTCCTGCCAGTGCTGCGAGCCGCGGCCCGTGCCCCAGCAGAACAGCTTGCACGCGGCCAGCCGGGGGGTGCTGGCGTGGATCAGGCCGCGTCCCGTCGGCGCCACCGCCATGACCCAGGGGACGTCGGTGCCGCGGCAGTCGACGAAGTAGTCGGCCGCGTCGGCGTGGCGACCCGGGCGGGTGATGTCGACGTCGCCTCGCCACGGAGCCGTGATCCCCGTGAGGCCTGCGGTGTAGTCGGAGAGGTAGGTGGTGCGCGAGGCGGCGAAGACCCGCGTGTCGTCCTCCTCGGGCACGGCGACGTTGGTCCACCAGTAGATCGGTACCGGGGTGTCCGCCGGGTTGGTCAGGCGCACGTGCACCGCGAGCATCGTCGCCTCGTGGCCCAGGTGGACGTCGATCTGGAGCACGACGCCTCGCACCCGCTCGAGCTCCCACATCCGGAGCCCGGGCGCGCCGTCCGGGCCGGTCACGACAGCCGCGTGCAGCGGCGAGCACGTCGTGGGCGAGTGCCCGCGGGTCCCGATATTGAACTCGACACCCCCGGCGAACCACGCGTCGCGCAGCGCGAGGTTGGCGGGCTGCAGCACCCGGTTCGCGTAGACCAGGTCCGTACCCGTGGGGACGTCGACGAGCGACCAGACCCGCCCGCCGAGCGCCGGTACGACGGTCGCCCGCAGGTGCTCGTTCTCCAGCACGACGACGTCGAGGCGGCCCGGCGTCCGCTGCCGGTCGTAGTCGGACTGCGGGTGGTACGGGTACACCCACGGCGGTGGTGCGGCCTCGACCCGGTCGGCGACGTCTGCCGGCACGGTGTCGCGGTCCGGGGCGAGGACGGGCACCGCCTCCGGTGCGAGCGCCGGGAACGGGCCCTCCGCACCGAGCGTCGCGACGGGCAGCTCCATCGTCTCGTGCCGCAGGGTCGTGGTCATCGGCGTCCTCCCGGGATGCTGGCCACGCGTCGCCGTCGAGCGCGTCCGCCGCGGCACGAGCATCCCATGCGCCGGCCGCGGAGCGTCAGGCGCCGGCGTCCTCGACCAGGGCGACGGCGGTGTCCAGGCAGTGCAGGGCGCTGGGCGGGTCGACCCGCACGAGGGTGAACGCGCTGATCACCAGAGCCGTGCAGACGTCAGCGAGCCGGGCCGCCTCGGAGCTCTGCGCAGGGGGGAGGGCGGCCGCGACCCCGCGGGCGAGGGCGTCGTGCAGCTCGGCGCGGTAGTCGGCCACGGTCTGGCGGACGGCGTCGTCGCGGGCCAAGGGCGAGCTGGACGTGTTGACGAGCAGGCAGCCCGAGGTCCCCTGGACCTCGTCCGCCCGGGCGAGCGCGGCGCGCAGGTCCGTGAGGTAGGAGCGCAGGGCCCCGGGAGGGACGGGGTCGGCGACGAGGGGACGCAGGCGGGGCCGGACGACCTCGTCGAGGTAGCTCTGCACGGCGGCGTCGAACAGCCCACGCTTGGAGCCAAAGGCGTGGTAGATGCTCGACCGGTTCAGCCCGGTGGCCTGTTCGAGGGCGGGCACGGACGCCTCGGCGTAGCCGTCGCGCCAGAAGACCTCGCGGGCGGCGCGGACCGCGTGCTCGGTCTCGAACCCCTGCGTCCTGCCCATCGTGCCTCCCGGTTTGTGGAACGGTCGGTGCAACTCTATGTTGTAAACCGAACGTTTCAGAAAACGGCCGGCGTCGGGTCACCCGACGGGCAGACAAGGAGCCTCGGATGATCGTCACGGGACTGGTCCTGGCGGGAGTCGCCGCCGCGCTCCACGTGTACATCTTCTGGCTCGAGTCGCTCGCGTGGACCACGCCCCGGGCGCGCGCCACGTTCGGCACCACCGAGGCTGAGGCCGCCGCGACGCGTGAGCTCGCCTTCAACCAGGGCTTCTACAACCTGTTCCTCGCCGTCGTGAGCGCGGTCGGCATCGTCCTCGTCGCGGTCGGCTCCACCGCCGCCGGCGCGGCGCTCGTGCTCGCCGGGACGGGAAGCATGCTGGCCGCCGCCCTCGTCCTGTTCCTGTCCTCGCCCGACAAGCGTGGCGCGGCGCTCAAGCAGGGCACCGTGCCGCTGCTCGCCGTCGTCGCGCTCGTCGTCGGGCTCGCGTCCTGACCGGGCGCCACCGTTCCCTCCCTGCACCGGAAAGAAGGCTCTGCCCCGCATGTCCTCGATCGTCTCCACCCAGGTCCAGCTCGCCGCCCGCCCCACCGGGTGGCCCGCACCGGACGACTTCCGCACCGTCCAGGTCACCTACGGGGACCTGGAGCCCGGCCAGGTGCGCGTGGCCAACGAGTTCGTCTCCGTCGACCCGTACATGCGCGGCCGGATGAACGACGTCAAGAGCTACGTGCCGCCCTTCGCGCTCGGGGAGACCATGACCGGCGGTGCGGTCGGACGCGTCGTCGAGTCCGCGTCCGACGACGTCCCGGTGGGCGCGGTGGTGCTGCACCAGCACGGCTGGCGCGACGTGGTGCAGGAGGACGCGCGCGGCTTCCAGGTCGTGCCGGAGCTGCCGGGCGCGCCGCTGTCGCTGCACCTGGGCATCCTCGGCATGACGGGGCTCACGGGCTACGTCGGCCTCACCGCGATCGCGGGCATGCAGCAGGGTGACACCGTCTTCGTCTCGGGGGCTGCCGGCGCGGTCGGCACGGCGGCGGGCCAGATCGCGCGGCTGCTCGGCGCCGGACGGGTGGTCGGCTCCGCCGGGTCGCCGGAGAAGGTCGACCTCCTCACGTCCAAGTACGGGTACGACGCCGCCCTGAACTACAAGGACGCGCCGGTGCGCGAGCAGCTCCCGGCCCTCGTGCCCGACGGGGTCGACGTCTTCTTCGACAACGTCGGCGGCGACCACCTCACCGCCGCGCTCGACGTCATGAACGACGGCGGCCGCGTCGCGCTGTGCGGCGCCATCGCCGGCTACAACACCACCGACCGGCTGCCCGGCCCGGACAACATGCCGAACCTCATCACCCGCGGGCTGCGCCTGCAGGGCTTCACCCTCGGTGGCTACCTCCACCACGCCGCGGAGTACCGCGAGCTCATGAGCGGCTGGTTCGCCGACGGGAAGGTCGCCTACGACGAGACCGTCGTCGACGGCATCGAGAACGCGCCGCAGGCGTTCATCGACATGATGCGTGGCGCCAACACCGGCAAGATGATCGTCCGCACGGCGTCCTGAGCGGTCAGCCCCGCTCGGCCGCCCGGGCCACGAACACCCACTCGAGCCCCGGGCGGTCGGGCGCGTCGCGCACCTGCTCGACGACGTAGCCGGCGTCCTCCAGCGACGTGGTGAGCTCGTCGTGGTCGCGGAAGCGCAGCGTGGAGTCGGAGTGCAGCACGCGTCCGTCGGCCAGGACCGTCGTGTCGTGGAAGGTCACCAGCGCGCCGGCGACGTCCGTCACCTCGGTCCACGACTCCACGACGCCGAAGCCCGGCACGTCCGCGCGCACGAAGGTCCGCTCACGCGTCCAGCCCTCCCACGCGCGCCGCGCGGGGTCGCGGGTCTCGAACACCAGGTGCCCGCCGGGCGCCAGCGCGGCACGGACACCGCGGAGGGTCGCCGCCCAGTCGTCGTCGGTGCGGAAGACCTGCGTGACGTTCGCCGTCATGGTCGCGAGGTCCACCTCCAGGGGCGGGAGGGCGGTGGCGTCCCCGTGCAGCCAGCGCACCCGCTCGGCGCCGGGCTTGCCACGCGCGACGTCGAGCGACGCGCCCGCCGGGTCCACGCCCACGACGTCGAACCCCTGCGCGGCGAGCAGGACGGCGAACGTGCCGGTGCCGCAACCGACGTCGAGCACGCGGCGCGCCCCGAGCTGGCGCGCGAGCTCCACGTAGGCGTCGAGGTCGCTGCGGTCCGGGTCCAGCGGGTCGTAGAGCCGGGCCAAGGTGGGGTCGGCGAAGATCGCGTCGGGCACAGGTCGACCGTAGGCGCCACCCGTGCCGGCGACCAGAGAATTCCTCGTGCCCGGTTCAGCGCAGCCGGGTGTGCGTCATGACCCAGTTCACCGGCGCCCAGCTGTCGCCGCCGTCGAACGAGAAGTCCTGCTCCCACCGCGGGTGGTCCGTGGCGGTGTCGAGCCAGCGGAAGCGCGCGAGCAGCGTGCGGCCGTCGTGCTCGAAAGGGCCGACGAAGACGCCGACACCGTCCGTGAACCGTCCCTCGACCGGCGGGTCGAGCTCGCCAGGGTTGCTGGTCGACGCCCACCAGATCCGCCACACGTCCCGCGCGGGGTCGTAGAGCCGCAGGCTGTGACCGCTGAAGCGCGTCCCGTCCGGCAGGGTGCCCGCCGTGTCGTCCGCGTTGCCCAGCCCGTCGAGGATGTGGGCGACGGTCGCCTCGGTCTCGAACTCGGTCCAGGTGTCCGAGGGGCCCGCCGGGTTCAAGGAGTCGCCGCGGCGGCGGTGGCGCACCCCCCAGGCTCCGACGAGGAAGTCGAAGTCGTGCATCGAGCCCATGAGTCCTCCAGGTCGAGAGAGCGTCAGGAGCCCATCGTGGGGGGTGCCGCCGACACGGCGGACCTCAGGCGTGCAGGGCCTGCTCGACGTCCTCGACGATGTCGCGGGGGTCCTCCAGCCCGATCGACAGCCGCACGGTGGTCTCGGCGATGCCGACCTTGGCGCGGCCCTCGGGGCCGAGCTTGCGGTGGGTGGTGGTGGCGGGGTGCGTGATGATCGACTTCGCGTCGCCGAGGTTGTTGGAGATGTCGACGATCTGGAGGGCGTCGAGGAAGGCGAACGTGCGCTTCTTCGCCGCCTCCGGGTCGGTCCCCTCCGGGACGGCGAGGTCGAACGTCACGACCGTGCCGCCGCCGGACTGCTGCGACCGTGCGAGCTCGTGCTGCGGGTGCGACGGCAGGTACGGGTAGCGCACGGTCGCGATCTGGTCGAGGCTCTCGAGGGTCGTGGCGATCTCCAGCGCGGCGGCGTTCTGCGCGCGCACGCGCAGGTCGAGCGTCTCCAGGCCCTTGGCCAGCACCCAGGCGTTGAACGGGCTGAGCGACGGGCCGGTGTTGCGGATGAAGGTCTGGACCGGGCCCTCGAGGAACTCCTTCGGCCCGAGGATCGCCCCGCCCAGCACGCGGCCCTGGCCGTCGATGTGCTTGGTCGCCGAGTAGACGACGATGTCGGCCCCGAGCGTCAGCGGCTGCTGCAGGATCGGCGTGGCGAACACGTTGTCCACCACGACCTGCGCGCCGGCGGCGTGCGCCAGCTCGGCCACGCGCCGCACGTCGACGAGGTCCTGCATGGGGTTGGACGGCGACTCGAAGAAGACGACGTCGGCCGGCGTGGCCAGCGCCTCCTCCCACTGGGACAGCACGTGGCCGTCCACGTAGTCGACCCGCACGCCCCACTTCGCGAGGATCTCCTCGTAGATGACGTTCGTGGAGCCGAACAGGGCGCGCGCGGAGACGATGCGCGACCCGCTGGAGACCAGCGCGGCGAGCGTCGTGAAGACCGCCGACATGCCGGAGGCCGTCGCGTAGCAGGCCTCCGCGCCCTCCAGCAGCCGCAGCCGCTCCTCGAACGTGTGCACCGTCGGGTTGCCGTACCGGGAGTAGATGAAGCGGGACAGGTCGCCCGTGAACGACGCCTCCGCGTCGGCCGCCGTGTCGTACACGTATCCCTGCGTGAGGAACAGCGCCTCCGACGTCTCCTGGTACTCCGAGCGGCGGTGCCCGCCGCGGACGGCGAGCGTCGCGGGCCGGGCGGTCGCGGGCAGAGGTCCGCGGCCGGAGCCGCCGTGCACGACGTCGTCGGCGGCCGGGCCCGTGGGGATGCCGGCGGCGCTCACGCGCGGACCCCGGTCGCCGGGGCGTCGTCGGCGTAGGTGCGCCAGGGCAGGCCGCGCACCTTCCAGCCCTCGCGGTCGCGGACGCCGTCGAAGCCGGGGCCGCCCTCGAAGCCCTCGAGCACGTTGTACGCCGGTCCGAGGCCGGCCGACGTGGCGAGGCGGGCGGCGCCGATCGAGCGCTGGCCCGAGCGGCACAGGAAGACGACGGGTGCGCCCGCGCTCAGGCCCGCGGCGGCGAGGTCGGCGAGAAATCCGGGGTTCGGGCGTCCGCCGGCCTGCACCCACTCCACGAACACGGCCGGCGCTCCGGCTGCGGTCGTGTCGGGCACGCCGATCGCCCGCCACTCGCCCTCGGTGCGCACGTCCACGAGGACGGCGGCCGGGTCGGCGGCGAGCAGGTCCCACGCCTGCTGCGGGGTGAGGTCGCCGGCGTAGCCGTCGGCGGGGCGGGGGTCGATCTGGGGCGTCATCGCGTTCCTCCCATCGGTCGTGGCGGTAGCACCCTCGTCCGGCCCGTCCGTCGCCACCAGGGCGACGACCGGCCCGCGGGTTGCTGCGGCGTCGACGTGCCACGTCACTCGGCCGCTCGGGATGGTCGTGGCGATCGTACGACAGCTGTCCGCGTGGTGGTCACGCGTCTCGCGACGCGAGCCGAGCCGCCATGCTCCCGGCGCGCACGGGTCAAAGATGGGTAAAGTGATAGCGACTTCTCCCGCCGGAGCGGAAGGCCCACCATGAAGATCGTCGACACCGTCAGGCAGTGGTTCCACCGGGAACGGCCGGAGCCGCTGGAACGGCCGCGCGACCTGCCTCCGCGACCCGCGCGCGGGCGCCCGCACGACGGGTCGTACCCGCACGAGGGGCCGTACCCCCAGGGCGCCGACAACGTGCTCGGCTGGCGCGACGGCGGGGGCGGGGCGTTCTGACCGGGGACGCGCGCCCGGGCGTGGCGCGCGACGACGCTCAGCCGAGCGGCAGGACGTAGCCGAGGAACTCGTCGTCGCGCACGAAGCCCTCGTCCTCGTACAGCGACTGCGCCCGGGAGTTGGTCCGCGCGGTGCTCAGGGCCACGTGCCGCGCGCCGGCCGCGCGGGCGGCGTCCGCCACGGCGCGCACGAGGGCGCGGCCCGCGCCGGTCCCGCGCGCGGCCGGGTCGACGAACAGGTCGTTGAGCGTCCACGTGAGCCGGAGGCCGAGCGAGGAGAACGTGGGGTAGACCTGCGCGAGCCCGACGGCCTGGTCGCCGGACTCCGCGAGGAACAGCACGCTCTCGCCGGCCTCGAGCCGTGCCGCGAGGAAGGCCCGCGCCCGCTCCGGCGGGTGCGTGGTGCCGTAGAAGTCGAGGTAGCCGAGGAACAGTGGCAGGGCGACGTCGACGTCGGACGCCGCGGCACGGCGCACGGTGAGCGGGGCCGGGGGGAGTGCGGAGACCATGCCCGGACTGTGGCGGGCGCCGGCCCCCGCCGCCAGGTGGTGACCGCATCGTGAGAAAGGCGTCCCATCGCTTGACGACGCCTCGCGGCGCCCGCACGATAGCCACAGGTCATGAGCGCCAGCGCGAAGCCCCGGCTCGCTGGCCGGCAACCCTCCTCTCGCGGCGGGGTGCCCCGGGTGACGACCTGGCCCCGCGCCGTCCGGCGTCGGGCAAGCGCGGGGAGCCACCTCCCCGGCACGACCGAGGAGGACCACGCATGACCACGCTCGCCACCGCGCCCGCCCCGGCGCCCACCACGCCCGCTCCGGCACCCACCGCCCCGCCCGTGCACGACGTCGCGCCCGTGCTGCCCGTCGTCGGCGCGGACACGCTCGTGCCGCTCGTCGACGGCCGCCAGGTGCCGTACGCCAACCTCGACGTCGCGGCGTCGGCCCCCGCGCTGCAGGCCGTCGCCGACCGCGTCGCTCGCGTGCTGCCGCTGTACGCCAGCGTGCACCGCGGCGCCGGCTACCTCTCGCAGGTCTCCACCGCGCTCTACGAGACCGCCCGCCGCACGATCGGGGCGTTCGTGGGCGCGCGCGACGACGACCTCACGATCGTCACCCGCAACACCACGGACTCGCTCAACCTGCTCGCCGGCTGCGTACCCGCCGACCCGGCGACGGGCGAGCCGGGACGCGTCCTCGTGCTCGACATCGAGCACCACGCCAACCTCCTGCCCTGGCAGCGCGTCACCGACGCGACCGTCGTCGCGGGCGGACCGTCCGTCGCCGCGACGCTGGCCGAGATCCAGGACGAGCTCGCCGCCGGCGTGGCCACCGGCCGCCCCTACGCCCTCCTCGCCCTCACCGGCGCGTCCAACGTCACGGGCGAGGCGCTGCCCGTCGCCGACGTCGTCGCCGCGGCGCACGGCGCGGGCGCCCGGGTCGTGCTCGACGGCGCGCAGCTGGTACCGCACCGCCGCTTCTCGCTAGCGGGCACCGGCGTCGACTACGTCGCCTTCTCCGGGCACAAGACCTACGCCCCGTTCGGTGCCGGCGCCCTCGTCGGCCGCCGCGACTGGCTCGACGCGGGCACGCCGTACCTCGCCGGCGGTGGCGCCGTCCGCCGGGTGCGCGCCGCGAGCACCGACTGGCACGAGGGCCCGGCCCGGCACGAGGCCGGCTCGCCCAACGTCGTGGGCGCCGTCGCGCTCGCGGCGGCGTGCGACGAGCTCGCGGGCCTGGACGAGCGCGCCGCCACGGAGCACGAGGACGCCCTGCGCCGCCGCCTGGTCGACGGGCTGGAGGCGATCGACCGCGTCGATGTCGTGCACGTGTGGGACGACGCCGTCGACCCCGTGGGGGTCGTCACCTTCACCGTCGCCGGCTACGACCCCGGCCTGGTCGCCGCGTACCTGTCGGCCGAGCACGGCATCGGCGTGCGGGACGGGCGCTTCTGCGCGCACCCGCTGCTCGGTCGCCTCGGGTTCGACGCCGGGGCGGTGCGGGCGTCGGTCGGGCTCGGGACCGCGGGCGAGGAGGTCGAGCGGCTCGTCGGCGCCGTGCGCTCTCTCGTCGTCGACGGGCCGCAGGCGCAGTACGACGTGGTGGACGGCCTGTGGGTCGTCGTCGGCGATCCGCGTCCCGTGCCCGACGGGTCCGGGCTGGAGGGCCTGCTCGCCACCGCCGCGCTGGGCGCCGACGAGGCGTTCGGCTGCCTCCCCGACGACGTCTGACCGAGCCTGCCTACGGGCATGACGACGGGGCGCCACCCGCGTGGTGACGCCCCGTCGTCGTGGGCGGGTCAGCCCTTGAAGGCGTCCTTCGTGTCGTCGCCCGCCTGCTTGAGGTTCGCGCTGGACTGCTGAGCCTTGCCCTCGGCCTCTTTCTTCTCGTTGTCGGTGAGCTTGCCCGCTGCCTCCTTGACCTTGCCCTCGCCCTCTTCCGCGAGGTGCTTGGCCTTGTCTCCCAGTCCCATCGGGGCTCCTTCCGTCGAACGAACTACCTCAGGTCTCGACGCTAGGTCTGCTCGTGGGTGCTCGCACGCGGAGGCGCCGACGCTCACCAGACCGGTGGGTGGCGGTCCGCCCAGCGCAGCCGGTCCTCGAGCTGGGCGGCGATCGCGAGCAGCGTGGTCTCGCCACCGGGCCGCCCGATCAGCTGGACACCCATCGGCAGGCCGTCGTCGGTCCAGCGCGTGGGTACCGTGATCGCGGGCAGGCCGGCCACGTTGAGCATCGACGTCCAGGGCGTGTACTGGCACTGCTGCTCGAAGTTGCGCTCGGGGTCCTCGGGGTCGAACCAGCCCACCGGTCGGGGGGTCAGGGCCAGCGCGGGGGTCACGACGGCGTCGAACCGCGACACCTGCGCCACCAGCCGGCGCTCGAACGCGGTGAGTGCCCGCAGCGCCTCGGCGAGCTGCCGCGCGGGCACCTCGCGGCCGCGGCCGATCAGCCAGCGGGTGAGCGGCTCCAGCCGGGCGAGCCGCTCCGGGTCGTCGAGCGGCACCGCGGAGGCGCCCGCCATCCACAGGGTCCGGAAGGCGGGGCCGTACGTCGGGGCCGGTTCGAGCGCCAGGCCCTCGACCTCGTGCCCGAGGCCGGTGAGGGCCCCGACACCCGCGTCGAGCGCGGCCCGCGCGGCGTCCGACGTCGTGATCTCGTAGAAGTCGTCCCACGCGGAGTCCGTGGTGACGCCCACGCGGAACCGGCCCTGGACGTCCTCGCCGCCGCTGCCCGCCACCTCGCCACGCCGCGCCGCCGCCAGGTAGTCGCCGGCGCGCGCGGACGGCGCGCGGAGGGTCAGGGGGTGGGCCACCCGGCCGTCGGGCGTCCAGCTGAGCATGCCCTCGAGCAGCAGCGCGGTGTCCTCGGTCGTGCGGGCGAGGGGTCCGTTCACCACGAGCCCGCCCAGGGACTCCTGCCCCGACCCGGCGGGGACCAGGCCGCGGCTCGGCTTCAGCCCGACGACGCCGCACGCGGCCGCGGGGATGCGGACGGACCCACCACCGTCCGACCCGGCCGCGCACGGCAGCAGCCCGGCCGCGACCGCCACGGCCGCGCCCCCGCTCGACCCGCCCGCCCCGAGGCGCAGGTCCCACGGGTTGCGGGCCACCGGCCCGGCGAGCGGCTCGGTGTAGGCGGGGAAGCCGAGCTCGGGGGCGGTCGTGCGGCCGAGGCTGACCATGCCGGCGGCGTCGAGCACCTCGACGATCTCGTCGCTCACCGGCGGGACGACGGCGTCGGCACCGGAGAAGGCGCGCGAGCCGAACCCGGCGGGGACGCCGGCCCGCATCCACAGGTCCTTGTCGCCGCCCGGCAGCCCCCACAGGAGTGCCCGGCCGTGCGCGCCGTCGTGCTCGAGCACGGCGGCCCGCTCGCGCGCCGCCGCGGGCGTGACGGTGACGAAGGCGCCCAGGTCGGGGTTGGCGCGCTCGATCCGCGCCAGGTAGTGGTCGGCCACCTCGGTGGGGGTGAGCTCTCCCGAGCGCAGGTGCTCGCGGAGCCGGGCGGCCGTCATCTCGTGCAGGGCGTCCATGCCCCCATCCTGCGCCGAACCCGGGCGACGTTCGGGATGCGGTCGGTGTCCGGACGTCGTGCCGGGTTCGGCGAGGATGGGCGGGTGACCCACGACCTCGTCCTCGCCGGACACGGCGTCCGGCTCGAGCCGCTCGGCCCGCAGCACGCCGCCCCACTGCTCCCCCTGGTGGATGCCGACCTCTGGTTCGGCATGACGTCGCCCGTCCCCACCTCGGTGGCCGACCTGGAGGCCTGGATCGAGGCGGGCGTCGCCACGCCCGGGACGACGGCGTTCGTCGTGCTCGGCGACGACGGCACGGTCCGCGGGTCCACCCGTTACTACGACCTCGCTCCCGGGCCCGGGCGCGTGGAGATCGGCACCACGTTCTACGGGCGCGCCTGGTGGGGCGGCACCACGAACCCGGCGTGCAAGCTGCTCCTGCTGCGGCACGCGTTCGACGTGTGGGGGCTGCGGCGGGTCGCGCTGCGCGCGGACGCCCGCAACACCCGGTCGTGCGCCGCCATCCAGCGCCTCGGCGCGAAGCCGGAAGGGGTGCTGCGCAAGCACCGGGTCGCCGCCGACGGCACGGTCGGGGACACCGCGTACTTCTCGATCGTCGACGACGAGTGGCCCGACGTCCGCGCGGGGCTCGAGGCGCGTCTGGCGTAGCCCTCCGCGCGGGCGTCACCGCAGCAGCGGGGCCACCTCCTGGCCGAGGAACGCCGCGAAGCCGTCGAGGTCCGGCTCGTCCAGGGTCGGCTGCACCACCACGGTGGAGACGCCGAGGTCGGCGTACCGGCGCAGGCCCTCGGCGACCTCCTCGGCGGAGCCCCACGTCGCGTGGTCGGCGAGGGTCTCGTCGGACGACGCGTCGACGTCCCACCGCGCCAGGGAGCGGCGCAACCGGTCGGCCGCCCCGGCGCCGGTGGCGACCTGCGCGAAGGCGACCGTCCGGAACGGGTGCTCGGCGTCCGGGCCGGAGTCGCCGACCGGTGGCAGGCCGGCGGCGGCACGGCCCTCGTCGAGCAGCGCGACGGCGTGTCTCGCTCCCGAGACGCCGGTGTCGCCGTCGATGACGACGCCTTGGGCGACCTCGCCGACCAGCCGCAGCGTCTTCGGCCCCTTCGCCGCGGCGAGCACCGGGGGAGCGGAGGCGGGCGGCCAGTCGAGGGCGACGTCCTGCAGGGTGACGTAGCGGCCCGACGTCGTGACGCGCTCGCCGGCCAGCAGGGCCCGCAACGCGGTGACCTGCTCGCGCATGAGCGTCAGCGGAGAAGCGACGCGCGCCCCGACCTGCCCCATCCAGTCCTGCACGCCGTGCCCGACGCCGGGCAGGAACCGGCCGGGGAACATGCCGTCGAGCGTCGCCGTCTCCATCGCCGTGAGCGCGACGTTCCGCAACGGCAGCGGCATGACACCGATCCCGACGGTCAGCCGATCGGTGGCGGACAGCATCGCCGCCGCAGCGCTGGGGCCGGACTCGAGGAAGCAGTCCTCCCACAGCCACACCTCGTCGAGGCAGGCAGCCTCCGCCGTGCGGGCGAACGGGACGAACCGCGAGGGCGGGTTGCCGTAGGGGGCGAGGATGCAGCCGAGGGTCACCATGCGCCGATCCTGCCGCAACCCGCGCGCCGAGGTAGTACGAGAGGTGCCGAGGTAGTACGAGAGGTGCCGAGGTAGCACGAGAGGTGCCGAGGTAGCACGAGAGGTGCCGAGGTAGTGGACTACCTCGGCAC